>JBKCTJ010000193.1:0-13538 GCA_046318875.1 Pseudobdellovibrionaceae bacterium
CCAAGTCAGTATTGAATTGCAGGATCCTACGAAAGCTTAGCTTTTTAGTTCGATGAGTTTTTTTTCTATGGCTTCTTGAATTTCCATGTGGGTCAAGAGTTCTTCTTCGGTTCTTGCGATGAGGTTGCTGGTTGCTGCGAGGGAAACTGCTAGATCCTGGGCTTGGACTCCTTTGGCTGACAAGAGCTTGCTCAGGACTAATTCTCGTTTTTCCCCCTCGGTCTTTATGACGTCTTCACAGCGACGCATTTTTTTTTGCAGTTCTTTTAATTCGGAGTTTATTTTTTTGGCTTCTTCTTTGTAGTTGAATTTTGTATTTGTTTTCTCGGGTTGAAATGGAAAATTAGAAGACTTGGAATCATTTGTGTATGGCGAGGTTGTTGGTCTTTGCGATAGAGCACCTTTTTCTAAGCTCCACAGATAATCATCATAAGTTCCAGGGTAAGGAATAATTTCGCCATCTCGAATTTCCAAAATAGATGTGGCGACACGACCAATAAAACTTCGGTCGTGACTAACAACAACAACTGTTCCTGCAAAGTCACAAAGGGCTTGGGTCAACGCTTCCACAGTTTCAAAATCCAGATGATTTGTTGGTTCATCCATTAATATCAAGGGATTTTTTTTCAATAAAACCTGGCCTAAAGCAACCCGGGATTTTTCTCCGCCTGACAAAACTTTCACTTTTTTATAGATCTGGTCCCCCGAAAAAAGCAAAGACCCTGCTAAATTTAAAATTTCCTGTGCCTTAATCGATGGATGAGCTTCTTTTTGCAAGGACGACAACACTGTGTCTTCTGGCGACAAATCTTCGGCCAAGTGTTGAGCAAAATATGAAAAACTAACTTGATAGCCAAATTTAATTTCACCAGTCAGCAATGGAACCCTTGTGGCCAAAGATTTTAGCAAAGTTGATTTACCAGCTCCGTTAAACCCCACGACGCCAATTTTTTTTCCGCGCTCTAAAGTAAAATTGACGTTGCGTAAAATAACACGATCATTATAGCCCAAGTTGGCATTTGATAAAGACACACAGTCCTTGCCAGTGGATATGGGATCTGGAATTTGAATTTTCGCTGTCACTGGTAGCTTTTTGATGACAATTTTTTCCATCTTATCCAGTTGCTTCAAACGACTTTGTGCTTGCTTTGCTTTGGTTGCTTTAGCCCCAAAACGTTCCACAAATTCTAAAACTTGTTTTCGTTTAGAATCCTGATTTGCAACCTGGGCTTCCAAAATTTCGCGAAGACTGGATTTTTGTTCAAAGTAATCATCAATATTTCCAGGATATTTCGTTAAGTCTCCGCCTTCTACTTCCAGAGTTGCTTCCGTTGTCCGGCGCAAAAATTCACGATCGTGGGAAATCAACAGAAATGCGCCAGTGTAATCCTGTAAAAATTTTTCAAGAGCCATGACACTTTCTAAATCTAAAAAGTTCGTGGGCTCATCGAGAAGCATCAGGTTGGGCTCTTGTCCGATCAAATACAAAAGCTTCATGCGCATGCGGTAGCCGCCGCTCAAGCTTCTCATGGGGACTTTGAAATGATCTTCAAATAACCCAAGACCTTTTCCCAACTGCTTTAAATCCCATAGTGGTTTGATACAACTTTCCTGGAAATATACTTCAGCAGTCAGATCAAGGGCCCAATCGGATTCCTGCTCCAGATAACCAACTTTAAGCTTCTGTGCCTGAATCAAGTCCCCGGATTCTAAAGCTTCATGTCCGACCAAAATTTTAAATAAAGTGGTTTTGCCCGCTCCGTTAGGTCCGATGACGCCAATGTGTTCACCTTCATTCACTGCAAAGGATGCATTATTGAAAAGGATCTTCAGTCCGTATTGTTTAAAACCATTCCTTAACTGCAGTAAGTTCATCCTTCATGCTTAAAAGAATTCAGCAACAATAACAATTTATTTGATATTTTATTTTTTTGGTTTGAGATCGGGAAGATCTGCGTAACTAGGGCCTTTGCAAGTCCACTCATTTGTATAAATTTTTAGACTTGGAATTTGAGCAAAAGTTTTCATTTTATAATCTTCAACTTGAACCCGGTCGAAACGCAAACGCAGATCAGATCCAGTGAAAAAAACAACACGGCCTTCCATGTATTCCGTCAGATTCATAGGTGTTACACTCCTCATCCAGTTTCCGTCATCGTCCTGAAAAACTGTGATGCCGACAAATTTTTGTGGACCAATCCCCTGAATTCGTCGGTGCAGGGAAACCTCAATTTGTTGTCCTTCGTTAGGACGACATTGGTAAATCGCTTCTGTATGATATTTTTCTTGAATCGCAAAGGCTACTTCCGAAATGACCACTGCTGTAAAAACAGCTGTAAGAACAGATGTAAGAGCAGCTGAAAGAACGGGCGAAATCATTTTGCTCGGGAAGCTAGACATTCTAGCGAACACCAAAAATATAAGCGATAGCGATGGTGATGATGATCGGAATCGCTGCATAGATTGCAAACGGGATCATCTCTTCAGTAATGACTCTTTCTTGAGCAGGACCCTGTAAGTTTTTATGAGTATTTTCTTGTTCAGGAACTGATGAATGATACGACTTATTTTGTCCCATGGATTGCCCCTTTAATGACTTCAGTTTGCAAGAATTCTTCTAAACTTTCAAAGAGTTTTATTGAGGAAATTTTCAAATTGGCTCGCCAATCATTATGGGCATTTTCATCCGAACCATCTGTAATGTATTTCACAGAATACATGGGCGTTTTTTCCAAAGCACAGACTTTCGCAATAGCATAACCTTCCATATCTACAAGATCACAAGACAATTTGGGTGGCCCCACTTGAAAGCAATCCCCAGTTCCGCAGATAGCTGTAACTTTATTCGGCAAAAATGAAATATCAACGGCACCAGGAATCTGATCCACGGGAATTTGTCCAAGGGGCATTCCCAAAGCAGTTAAATCAAAATCACGCTGCACAAAAGTACGCACATGGACAATATCATGGGTAGGAAATCGATGAGATCCCGCTGTTCCTAAATTTAAAATTATTTTTGCACCATCATGAATCGCTTTTAGCGCAGCATAGGCTGCATTCACTTTTCCGATATCGCAATAAAAAGGATAAATCCCACGGGATTCAAAAACACCTTGAGATTCCATTTCCATAGCCATAATTAAACAAATTTTATTTTTAATAAGTTCGTACTTTTTCTTTGCCATCGTTATTCCATTGTCAAAATCGCTTTGGGTACTGCAGATGAACCAAATGAAAATTGGTTTAACTTTTTAATGTTCATTAGAAAACCAACATCAGCGACTTCGTATCCAGATTGTTGTGATAACTGCAAGCCAGCTGCAATGGTTCCACCCGTTGCAAGAACATCATCAATCAAAATCAATCGGCCTGATCCCTTTTTCATTTCTAAAGTGGCTTTCCCGTATTCAAGATCATAGCTCAGTTGATTGACTGGTGGCGGTAATTTACCTGCCTTTCGAATCAGAACAAAACCCTTCATTGAGCGTATCGCCATGGCAGAAGCCAAAATAAAGCCCCTGGATTCAACACCCGCAAAGGCGTCGATGTTTTTCAAATCAAACATCCCAAGCATTCGATCAATGGCAATCGAGAAAGCCCCCGGATTGGCAAATAGGGGGGACAGATCCTGAAACAAAATCCCCTTTTTGGGAAAATCAGGAATCGCATGAACAAATTTACTGAGATCCATAGACAATGAACACCCCCGGTCAAAAACACAAACAAAACTATACATAAACTGTGGCGGGAAACTTAACAAGAATTCTATTGATGTTTACTATAGAACTCAAATGCAAGCTTTTTGTAATCCGCGAAAGCTTGATCATTATTAATCAATTTTTCGATTTGATCTAAGGTTTCAATTTCCTCTTTCTGCATTTTCTCATAGGAAATCTTGAAAAAGTCAGGGTGAATATCCTTGCTTACTTTACTTAAGCTATCGACCAGTGTGGATTCTTTAGATGCGACTTGAATCATCACTTCTTCAGAAATTCGATATTTTGAATAAAAATGATTTTGTAGATGTTTGAACCATTTTTGCTGAAAGGAATCAGATCTCCACTTTTCCACAAATTCAGAGCCATACATCACGTTAAAACGAAAATTCTCGAAAACAAAATGAACTTTCTCTGGAGTATACCTGCGGTCTCTGTCTGATTTTAAACTTGCGATATAACGATGGGCTCCTAGTGCTGGATTTAAGCGGTCGATGACGGAAAATTGATTGCGGTAAGGACTAGGCAAAAACTGTGGAATTGCTAGCAACAACATGAATGCACCCACAAACAGAAAACCCCATTGCTTCGTTTGCTTCGATAAGTGAACTTGATCACCTACTGTGCTGGTCTGTTGAGAAGGATCCATTTTAGTTTCGGTCAATAGATTCTCAAAAAAAACATTTTCAAACTCTTTTAACTGCAAATCATTGATATTTTTGAAATCAAAGCTCTTATTTTCCAAATGATAGATCTGTAGAAACTTCACAAGATTTTTCGAAATGAGCTTAGATTGTTCCGAAAAAGTTTTTTTTATTCTAGCTTCTTCAGATTTAAACTCCATTGCAAGTTCGAGTCTACGCTGATCTATAACTTGAGATTCCATGTTTTTCTTTTCATTCAAGATTTGCTCGTACTCAGCAAGGATCTTTTCGCCTTTTTCCCGGGCTTCATCAAAGGCTGTTTTATTTTTTCTCTGCAATTCTGAAACTTGCCTTAACAAATCTGATTTTTGGGAATCCAAAGATCCCATGTCCGTTTTATATTTTTGAATGTGATTTTCAAATTCAGTGATCATTTTTAATTTTTGTGCATGATCTTGATTCAACTGATTGATTTTATTATTCATCTGGTCAAGACCATGCTGAGCATCTGCATTTTGTACTTGCAGCCTTTCTCGTTTATTTTCAAGACCAGCCAGGGTTTGCTGAAGGTTTTTGATTTGTGAGTTTGTTTGATCCAATTCGCCCTGCAGCTTGACTTTTGATTCAAGCATTTCATTTTCAAACTTTTCTAAGAGAATTCGCTTTGCGGCCTCTGCTTCAGATTCAATTTTTGAAAAGAGTCGTTTGGCCTGTTGTGTTCTTTCTTCAGCTTCCTTTGAGGCTTCTTGGAGTATCACCTCAGCTTGTTGTACGATTTCGCTTCTGCGTGTTTCAGCGTTAGCTATAATACGTTTTGCATCTTCCTCTGCTCTAACTTGCATGATGTTTAAATCTTTTTCTTTTCTGTCTCGAAAAATTTGCCCTTCATCTTCTGCAGTTTTTCGAATAATCAAAGCAGTTTGCTTTGCTTTCTCAAGTAAGGATTTAACTTCAGCCTCCGAACTTGTGCGAATCGCTTCAGCCTCTAATTTGGCGCAATGAATAATTTCATCTTGCTTTCTTTCTGCTTCTTCGATTTGGATTTGAACATTTTTGAGGTATTTCTGATTCTCTAAGTAAGCTTGCTCTTGAGCTTCGATTAAAATAATTTCTTTCTGCTTAATAGCTTCTTTTTTCATATTTTCGATTTCAATCAATTTTTGTTTGCAGGTCACTTCAAAATTCTCTTGATCTTTAATAAAAAGCTTCCGCATCACATCTAAATCATTTTCAAAATTTCGAATCTCGCCTAGTCTCTTTTTTTCATAAGCCAATATTTCTTGTTCAAAATCTTCACGTCTTTTGCGATTTTCATGGCTCTCTAAATCTTGCCGGGACTGCAGCTCTTGATTTAAGCGCTCTATCTCGGTTTCTTTGTACTTCTGAACTTCGATTTCAGCTTTTTCTCGATGGAGACTCACTTCATTTTTCATACGAAGAGCGTCTTGAATAATCCGGTCGGCTTCGGTTCTTGAAATTATAACTTTTTTTTCAATATCTGAAAGTTCTTTAAGAAGTTTTTTTTGTTCCGACGCAAGTTCTTCTTCATCTAAAGACGGCGATGGCTTTAAAGCATTTGACCTATGGCCTGTGTTATCAGGAAGTTCTGGTAATTCTTTTGAAATCAGTTCGAACCAAACATAAGTTTCACCAATACCAAGTTTTATTTTTGCACTGTTTTCTAAATGGATGCGTCTCCCTTTGTTTAGCTTTTGATTTCGATAGAAGCTTCCATTTGAAGACCCAAGATCTTCAACTTCGATTTTTTCTCCATCAAAATGCACTTTAAGATGCTGACGACTGATACCCTGCTCATCAATCATCACTTCACAGCTGGAACTTCGACCGATAGTAAACGGCGAAGAATCAATAACCAGCTCTTGGCTCCTTGAATCTTGCGAATACCTGACGATCATGAAGCGGCTGGAATTGTTCTTCATTTCACTGATTACCCCGCTTTAGGTTTATGGAGCTCGTCCATACTGCGCGTTCTTTTCCCTTTGTTCAGCTCATTCAATAAAGTCTCTTCAGCGAGAACATCAGTCGGGTCTTTTTCGTCAGAAACAAGTTCAACAAAATGATTATTTTCGCTGCGGTACCATAACAAATCGAGTGAGGATTCTAAACGATCAATGGTTGATGAATAAACTCGGTCCGCAGAATAAATAGTGTTTAAGACTGTCATAACAAGAGAACATGCAATTCCAAGAATAGAACTGTTCATTGCTACTGCAACTTCCACCAAAAAACCATCCATAACAGTTTTACTGACTTCCATATCGGCTAAATTCATGCCGCCCAATTTCGGCAACCCGCTCACGATTCCGATAAAAGTCCCTAAGATCCCGCCAATAACGAATAAGCCCGGTAAAATGTTTATAAAATCATTAAATGAACCAATATTAAAAACTCCAAAAACACGATTGAAATATGGATTTTGTTGAAATGTTGCTTTGGTAATATTCAACATTTTAGGATTTTCACTGCTGAACTTAACGTAGCGAATTTGTTTCAGCAGATCTCGAACCAACCAAGCACTGCCTGGTCTAACTAAAAATTGTCTATCCCAAAATGATTCCACTTTATCTCGCTTTCGACGATGTAAGCGATCTCGCAATTCGAAAGACTCATAGAATGATCGTTCAAGTAATTTTTTACATAACATGTAAAATGAAGTATGCTTTTTGCCGTTTGGGTTTTCAGTTTCCATAAATTCATTCACGCGCCGTTCGAATTCCATGGCAAACCATTCATGGCGCTTCACTGTCTTATAGATAAAATATCTAAAGAAAACAGCAAATCCCAGAAGGACGATCATCGTTGGCACCAACAACTGTATCGCATAATGTAAGGCACCTGCCGAAAAAAGCATTCCCGTTTCGTTCATAAAAACTCCCTCTACTTTTGATCAATATTAAATTTAATTAAAACTTTTTGTGACTTTTTACAGTCATATTTCTTACAGAACTCCTGAGCGCTCATCGAGGCTATATTTCGTTCGCCCTTACCTGAATCAAAAAAACTCTTTCCTGAAACTTTGACTAAAGGTCGCAACTGTTGCTGGTGTTCAAAAGACATTTTCTTTGGATCAAACACGTATTCAAAAATAGATTTTGCACGTTGATAACTGAGGTCAAGATTGTAATCTACTGCTTTTTTATCTTCAGGTTTTACACTTTTGGGGTCAATATATCGACCTTTATAAGTCGGAGAAGCATAGCCAACAATTTCTAACGAGGAAAGCTTCTGACTAACAGCTTTATTTCCCATCAGTGATCTTGAATACGCTGGCAAAGCCTTTTCTAAAATTTTTCGCATTTCAGGCTTTAACTTTGATGAACCACTTTCGAAAAAATGATCTCCGAAATCGATAGTGACATCTCCGGACAGTCCATCAACATCAGCTTTGACACCCGCTCTCTTTAAACTGTCAGCAACTTCACGAGCCACTTTCTTTCGAGCGTCAGCTTCAGCCCGGGCCTTAGCCAGTTCGGCTTCTGTGCCAGCAAGTTTGCCTTTCACATCTCTGAGTCGACCTTCTGTTTCACCTAAAGCAGACTTCAATCCTTGGGCTTCCTGTGCTTTCGAAGCGAGAGCTTGTTCTTTAGCATTTAGATTTGCTTTTACCGCATTTAAGTTCTGTTGAGCCTCACCCAGTTGTTGATCCAAGTTTGAAATT
The DNA here is from genome assembly GCA_046318875.1 of Pseudobdellovibrionaceae bacterium. Lineage (GTDB taxonomy): Bacteria > Bdellovibrionota > Bdellovibrionia > Bdellovibrionales > Bdellovibrionaceae > JBKCTJ01. Next base: position 8,040 of record JBKCTJ010000193.1, read on the forward strand.
TGGGATTTGATTTTGTCGTTGTATCCGCGCAATTCCTGAAGCTTAGCTTCAGCGTCTCGTTTTAGCTTTGCTTGTTGCTGTCTGAATTTTTCTTCAGACATTTTTTGTGATTTGTAAGCTTGTTTTAATTGCGACACTTTGGAATTTAACACGGATTGAATGTTTTGAATTTGTCCTTGTCCTTCTTCCAATTTCTTTTTCTTATTTTCAATTTCATAATTTAGTTCTGAAATTTGAGTATTTTGATCACTGATTTCCTGGTCCTGTTCTTCGATCACGTTTTCACGTTTTTTAATTTTGGACTTAGCAATTAAATTTGTGTCGATGATGCTTTTAACCAGCTGTTGGTATTTGTTCAGGGCTTTTTCTTTTTCTGAATTTTTATTTACGGATTGTTGCAATTCCATTCGTTCATTTTTAGTTTGGTCTTGCAACAAATCCAGCTGACCCATCAGTTCTTGATACATTTTGGATTCATCAGGGTCTGCTTGCTGCAAATAGTCTTTGCGCATGGATTCATAGACGCGAACTTGATTTTTCAGTTCTTCATTTTCTTTAGCAATTTTTTGCAGCTGGGATCCGTTCTGAAACTGTGTTGTGCCCGAACGCAAGCTCGCTGTTACGTAGAGTAAAAGAAAGATAAAACTTAGACCCATGAACAGATCAGAATAGGATGTCCACATGCTTTCCTGGTTTGAATGTCCATGATCTTTGCGATATTTCAACGCCACAATTCACCTCTGTCTGAAGGTGAATCGGTAGGAATGGCGTTCGTATTGACAAGACAAGAGTCTAAGTTTTTACAGGTGGCTCAAGAGCTAAGCGCAGACTGTTTCTTAGTTCATAGGCAATAGTTCTTGATTCGCTGGATTCACTCCGAGACCTAAATCGATCAGAGCTTGGGCCAATTGACTCAAAACTTTTTGATCCTTGGAAACCACAGGCTGTTCCACAGGTGCCGAATTAAATTGCTCCATCACTTGTGCAATCCATGGTTTAAAACGAGCCAAAGCTGTGTAAACACCAAATGATTCGCACATAAAATCACCTCGGCTCGTCGCACCAACGACGTAGGTCTTTCCATTTTTTTGCAAATAGACTGGACCACCTGAATCTCCGTTGCATGATCCAGTGCCCACTTCATCAGTGACAAACTCTTGATCAGAAAAACGAGTCTGCTCAACCAAGACATCTGTTTTACGAAGGATCCCAGCACCTTTCCCTAAAGAGCCGCCAGAAGTTAAGCCATAGCCAGCCAGAGTAACGACATCCAAATCAACCAATAAGGCATCATCAGGCAAAATTTCTGCAGGAACGAATCCTTCTGGAGCGTCGCTCTCCATTTGAATCAGAGCTAAATCATTCCAATTTTTGCCGATTTTTTCACCCTTATAAACAAAATTTGAGTCATTGTTGTAACCTTCATGTATGACCGCATGAGCGATTCGAATCGAAATGGAATCTTTTTCAGTTAATCCAAAAAGAACATAGCCTTCTTGGACTTCAAGTAAATATTCTGCACAGTGACCAGCTGTGACGACCACATTTTTGGCAATCAAAGTTCCCGAACAAAACTGGCTCAATTGATTTCCCTGAAGGTCAGCCAATGCTACTGTTGATTTCGCCAAAGGATCTATTGATTTGATCTCTACTCCGTTTACGATTTGGGAAGAGCTGCCTTTACCCGCAAGGTTTAACCCAGAGCTGCTTTTTTGCTGAGGAGCACAAGCTGTCATCAAGGAGCAGATCAAAATGCCCACAATGATGATTGGATTCCTGATAAAGAGGAAAGATTGGTTCGCTGATGCTTGATTCAAATGAGCCCCCTCGTTTGAGCACTTACTGTCGTGTAGTACTCTTTCTGTCGACGTTCTATTACATGAAAGGCAAGAATCCCAAGTTATTTTTTTAAAAAAAAATTATTTAGGCCTATAAGAGATTATTATAATAGCTGATTTTCCCTACAGAAGATTCAAACTGCTCTGTAGGGAAATACAGTGGGAAATCCGGTGGGAACTTCCAAGCTTCAATCAATTCGCATATTGAGGAAGGATCACAAGCATTTGAGAGTCAATCAGTGGACTTGAGGTCACAATTTTGTTTTGTGGACTAAATAAAATCAAATCCCCACTAGCTTCGCCTTTGGTCAATTCCAAAGTTTGATTTTGGTTAGGTTTTAAAAGCAAAGCTTCTGGCAGACCAGAATAAGCCTGGGATGATGAATTTTTTCCAATCAGCTTCCACTGATCTCCATCATGACCAATAAAATCATCCATTTCGATGGAACCCGCATCAATGTGTGTTGTTGAAACCTTGATTGCTAGCTCACCCGCGGGGCGCAACTTCAGCTCACTCACAGGAACTTCAATGACCGCGATTGTTGAATACAAGAAAGTTTTCATTTCAAAAATGCCTTGAACAGCACTTGAATAATTTTCTTGAGCGTCTTCTTTTTTAGCCAATGTATCGGCTTCAAATTGTTTTCGAAGCTCACGAGCTTTTGTTGCATCTAACAATAAAGTCGCGAAGGTCGTCGGAGTTAGACCTTTGAGGCGCTCTTGCGGAACTCCAGCAAGCTCCTGATCTGCAAGGCCGTCATTGTTCGTGTCAATTTGAACGTTCAGTTCGCAAGTATTCCAAGTTGTCATTGGCTCGTAAAGTTTCACTGCGAATTGGTAATAATCCACAGCTTTTCCTGCTTCAGTTTTAGTTATAATTTTATAACCCGCACCTTGAACATCACATTCACGATTACGGCTCTTGTCAGGGAAAAGATCAGTTTTTCTTTCATCAACTCCAAGGGAATTGAAAAGGTAAACTTCGCCCTCATGGACTCCCAAATTCTTTACATCCACCGTTGCTCTTGCACCAGCGGCATCCGCAGCCGAAGCAAAGACCTGTAAGTTTGAAGCAGTGATCTGTGTCAGCTTATGCGCATTCAATAAAACTGGAACACGCTGAAGCTCAACTCCTTCAGACATCACTTTCACCCAACCATCTAATTCCGCATCAGCAGTCTCCATTTTACTTGCATCAGCAGTGATAATCAGCTGAACAGCCAATGAAGCACCAGGCTCCAGCGAAAGCTGTGACTGACTTAATTTGACATCAAGATTTGCATCGCCATCCCAAATTAAATTGGCAGTCAAAGCAACTGTAGAAATGTTTTTATAAGTGATTTCTCGACGAAAAGTTTTTTTCTTTTCAATTTGAGTTTCACCCAGCGACACACTTGCAGGCATAGAAATGATTTTTTGTTGAATCGCCTTAACGATTTGAACTCGTCCAGAACCTTGCCTTGAAACTGGGTAATCAACTTTTGATTTATCAGCAATTGTCTTCGCAGAGCCCATCAGAATGGATTTTAATTCTAATGGAGACAATGTTGGATGCGCTTGTCTCAAAAGCGCCATCACACCAGCCACATGGGGCCCTGCCATCGATGTTCCTGATAGCTTTGCGCCCTTGGCTCCTGCGCCCATATCTGCAGAAATGATATTTGCACCTGGAGAAGAAATATCTGGCTTAATGACTCCGTCGGAAGACCGCGGACCTTTCGAAGAAAAATCTGTCAAATTATCAATCAATTCAGGCTTTTCAATTGTCTGTTCAGTCTGAAAATTGATACTTGCAACTTGATTTCCAGTTAAGGCCGCTTTGATCTGCTCGCCCAAGGCTTTTGTAATCATAATGGCTGGAATTTCAAATTTTCCATCACCACCCATGCTGAATGGTGCGCCGTCTTGATTATTTGCAACGACAACACCGATGGCTCCGGCTTCTGCTGCCCGTTTAATTTTTTCTCCGAAAGTCACAAGACCACGATCAATCAAAGCAACATTTCCTTTCACTGAAGCAATTTGTTCTTCAGTCAAGGGTGCACTTGCCAGTCCAAGATATACAAATTTTCCAGTGACTGCACCTGCATCTGCAATTGGCTTAGCAATTGGAGCTTCAACTGCTTCAACCAATTTCAGCGTGCCCGCCACATTGATTTCAACTGCGCGGAATTTATAATTATGAAACATATTATCAATACTAGCCGCTACAGAAATCGCATCGTCGGAAGTGCTCGGTGCACCTACAATGTAGTTTAAGTTTCCAGAGTTTCCTGCTGAGGCAACAACGATAGTTCCACCACGAACCAGATTTTTAATCGCTTCGTTATATAAAATATGTGGACTGCCGTAAGAGCTTCCCAGGGACATATTCACCACGTCCAGCTGATCAGCAAAATTTAAATCATTTGTCGGGTCAGCAGAAAATTCTAAAGCAGCAATAACAACATCATCGCTCGTCGATCCATCTTTACCAAAAACTTTAATCGCTGAAAGCTGAGCATCGGGTGCAACACCGTCGTAAGTTTCAATTCCATCACCAATACCTGCTACTGTTCCAGCAACATGAGTTCCATGTCCACCTTCATCAATTGGGTTTTGATCAGGTTTTGGAATGTGCAATTGAAAATTTGCAGAACCCGAATTGTATTCGGTTCCAACCAAATCGATTCCATTAATGATTTTTTCGTTTGGATACCCAGTTGCTTCACCACTGGGATCAACGGCTTGAAAAGCTTCTTTAGTTCCTAAGCCACCAAACATTTTATGGGTGAAATCAATTCCTGTATCAATAACTCCTACAACCATTCCTTGACCACGAAATCCCATTTCGTGAGCTTTGCCGCCTTCAATAAATTCAACAGAGCTGTTTAGCCCCCAAGGACGCTGGGCTTGTCTTGCTGTTTGCAAAGCTTTTTTCAAAACTTGAATATTTTGCATTTTTGGGCGTCCAATAGCTGCAGCTTCCTCCATGAAACTGATGTTCACAGAACCTTTCAACTTTTCTTTCAGTTCAACTGGTGCCAAAAGTGCAATCCCGTTGAGAACCAATTTGTAACGGAACAAAATTTTGATTTCTGAAGAAATTTTTCCCAAATCTGCAATCAAAACCTCTTGCTCGGCATTGATTGCAGCGGCTTGGTCAGAATTTATTTTCAGGTTTTTTACTGTGCCTTCTGCTGTTTCCAGCAAAGCAGGTGTCTTCAATTTCACAATAGCGATGAAATGGCTGAAATTTTGGGGTCGAACAGAAAAAATTTGATCTTTCTGAGCGACAGTCACATTTGATTTTTCCGCAGTTTGCTGAGTGCAACCCGCAAAAACAGTTAAGAATGCGATAAAAACTAAAACTTTTTTCGCCATTTGACTCGCTGAAAACTGACTGGCCATTTTGACTCCCCTTTTGGTGATTCAAGTTGTTGATCAACATGAATCTATAAATGCTGCTCAGACCTTCAACAAAAATTTAAATTTTTGCTGATGAATTGTTCATTTGACTGGTGCTTTATAACACCATTGTAAGCAGAATGTCCAAGGGATCAATTAACATGCCAAAAAATTCAATTTGCTGGAATCCCCTGTCCAAGGCTAAATGACAAGCATGAATGTTTACTATTCCGATCATTTTTCTGATTCAATATCAATGAATTTACCCTTAGAT
>JBKCTJ010000194.1:0-6756 GCA_046318875.1 Pseudobdellovibrionaceae bacterium
TTATTGGTCTGTTTCCGGGGGAACTTCAAATTGTCGCATTTTATTTTCTGGTCATAAAATTGGTTCAATTTTTTCTTACTCCGTCACTTATTAACACGATCGACAGATGGGAAAGAAAATAAATCTTTCAAATTGGTATAGGATCGCAAACGCTCGCGTTGATTTTTAGTTGGTTTTTGATTGTAGCTAATGCGAATGAAATCGCTTCGCAGAGCAAACTCGGCTGGGGAATTTTTTCTTTTCTTATCCTTCTTGGTGTAGTGTCATCGATTGGTTCATCACTGATGGAAGTCAGTGTCGGGTTCGACCTTGCAGTTGATTATCTTAAAAAAGAAGAGCTTCCGATTTTTAATAGTCGCATGAAAAGAATCGATCTTTTGACAGAGGTCTCGGCTCCTTTTGCGGCTGGCCTTTTGTTGCTACTTAGCCCGCCAGAGTTTCGATATATGGGACTAACCATTATTGCACTTATGAACCTTGTTTCATTTATTCCGGAGTATCTGCTTCTTCAATCCGTCATTGAAGGCGAGGATCATCAGGAAAAGCGTTTAGTTCAAATTAAAGAACGTTTAAACCCGATCAAAGAATTTGCACAGGGCATGTCTTATTTCAAGGACCAGAAGTATGCGATTCCGATGATTGCCTATGCACTTCTTTGGCTCTCAGTGTTGAGCCCCCATGGAGTACTCCTCGCCGGATATTTGAAAGATACGGCAAAGATCAGCGAAACTGAAATTGGTATCTTTCGAGGCTTCGGCGCACTTTTTGGACTTGTTCCAACATTCCTTTACGCCAAACTTCAAGCCAGGTGGGGCTTGCAAAAAGCGGCAAACTCTTTTTTAGGATTTCAAGCTTTATGCGTTTCCATTGCGGCTATTGGCTTTTTTTCTGGCAACCAAATCGGGTTGTATATTTTTTTATTTTTCATACTGTTGTCGCGCTGTGGACTATATGGATACGGGATCGCAGAAACAGAGGTTCGGCAGAAATTTATACCTTCAGAAATTCGCGGTCGAGTAAATGGTTTCGGAGTTTCCCTAACAAGTTTTGCAACTTTGTTTATTTTCGTTATAGGGTCACTTTTGCCGTCGTCTTCGGATTTTCAGTATTTGGTTTTTATTTCCGCAGGATGTGTGTTTGCCGGTTTTTTACTTTTACAAAAGTGGAAAATTTAAAAATCGTCCAGTCTCGAACAAAGACAAAGCAGCTCGCAAAAATTGCGAGCTACTTGTCGAGTAGTACTTTAAGCATTCTGAATAAATTTAGAATGTTGATTCCTGGAAGCGTTCAGCCTCCTCCGGAAAAACCGAAATAGGCTTCCACTCGATCCGCAATACCTTATCCGAAGCTTGCTGAAGTTGCTTCCAGCAAGCGCGCGAAGAGCATTCGCCGATCTCGGACACGGTCAATCCAAGTTCAAGCAGCGATGCCGCGATTATAAGTTTAATCAAAACGTTGTACACGTAAGCCTCCCTCCGACCACGGGTCGGAATAGTTGAAATAGACTTTTGTGGGCTTACGAAACGGCGGAGTGGGTGCAATTTTTCATGCTACCAACGTGCTACCACCATGCTACCAAAATTGGAAATGCACCGAAATTCTGTGAAATGCAGTCTGCATTCACTTCCTGTATTGAATTAAACCAGGTCCCTGGTTTTTTTGATCTTTTTTTGGTGCTGATTTTTGAACAGGAAAATTGGATGGGGTGGGAGGACTCGAACCTCCGAATGACAGAATCAAAATCTGTAGTCTTGCCAACTTGACGACACCCCAACGGCGACTTGTCTGAGGTTTTAAATTATTGAATTTGAGGGCTAAAATCAAGCTGCAAAAAGGAATGTTGGTGAAAATAAGAAATCTCATAAAGAAAAGAGCCGTCTTTCAATGCAGCTCTTTTTGTTTTTCAGTTTTTCACAGCTTAAGCAGTGAGCAGGCCCTGGCCCTATTGAAGTCTACCTTGGTTTGTATTCTTCAGCGCTTTCTGTGACCTTTTGCCTTCGTAGGTCGACGAGGGTTTGTTAATGCGCGGGTGTCCTGATTTAGCGGGTGCGCAACATCCCTGAATTGACCATTTTTGCGTTTTTTACTGGGCATGGCGACAAACAAGCCCGTGGTCACAAGGCAACAAGTTGCACTTTCTTCTTCTCTTGAGATTGTATCAAAATGAGGCGAAAAAATCGCACAGGGGAAGCACCAACCTCAATCAGTGGATTTTTGAAATCCACTGATCCTGGAGGAGTTATAAGATGGAATTTAATTTACTCTGAAATGGTGACAACAATCATTCGATTTTGTCTGATGATTCTAAATGTATTTTGTTTGCTTTGAATTAACTTTGCAGCTTCAGTTGCTGAAGTGACTGGTTTTCTATTTACTTCCATAATGACATCGCCAACGCGAAGACCATATTTGGAAGCTTTACCATCCCTTTGCGTTTCAGTAATCACGGGTCTATTCATATCTGCGGCTAAACCCCAATCTTCTTTCTGAGAAGCTGTGAGATTTGAAATTGTCATTCCGAAATCTTTGATTTCTACTCCTGTTGGTTTTTCTTTATTTGCGAGGGGTGTTGCTGCTTTTTTGGAAGAAGGTCTTTCGGCAACGACCACGGATAAAGACATTGATTTGCGATCACGGATCAACTTGACAGTTGCCGCCTCGCCGATTTTGGCGTCTGAAACTGCATCGGAAAGATCGCGGGAGTTTTTTACTTTGCGGCCGGCAAATTCAGTCACAATGTCGTAGGGTTTCAATCCAGCTTTAGATGCCGGAGCGTTGCGTTCCAATCCTGTGATGACTGCGCCCTCGACTTCGCCTAATCCCAAATCTGCTGCGGCTTCACTGTCGATGTCACCCAAGGCGACACCAATGAAACCCTTGCGAATTGCGCCACGCTGTTCCAGGTCAGGAAGAATTTTTCGAACTTCATCAATGGGAATCGCAAAACCAATTCCCTGTGCGCGAGCATCAATTGCCGAATTCACGCCAATGACGTAACCGCGGCTGTCGACTAAGGGACCTCCGGAATTTCCGGGATTGATGCTGGCATCCGTTTGGAACAAAGGAATTTTATTTATTTCACCGATTTCTCGGCCTTTCGAGGAAATAATTCCCTTCGTCATTGTATGACCATGGCCAAATGGATTTCCAAAAGCCGCAACCCATTCGCCGACTTCCACTTTAGAGCTGTCGCCCAAAGACGCGGCCGGAAACTTGTGAGTCGCATCAATTTTGATTAATGCAATATCAGTGCGTTCGTCAGAACCAATTAATTTTGCTTCGTATGTTTTTTCTGAATTTTCAGTGAGCTGAACATTGATGATGTCAGCTCCGGCGATGACATGGGCATTTGTTAAAATCAGACCATCATCGCGAATGATAAATCCTGTTCCTAATCCCATTTGTCGTGGTCGATTGCTTTGTTGCTTAGGACGAACACCATAAAACTGTTCAAGCAATTCCATCATCGGATCACGCATCCCACTGCGACCACGGGGAACTGCTGATGTCGAAATATTCACTACAGTGGGATTAATAATTTTTGCTAGTTCCACAAAAAGATTCGCTGGCAGGGATTCTACGAGCTTCATTGGCGGTGGTGGTTTGGTATTGAGCTGAGTAAAAGGCGCAATGTTGAGCTGGCTTGATGCTGAGCCTAATTGAGCTAAGGAATCGAAGTTCGTGGCTAGCATGGCGACCATGACAAGACCTAAACCAATCACAGAAAACTTTTTCATCTAGATTCTCCATCGTCTTTCGAAGGTTATAGCCCTTTTTTATAAAATCAGGGCCCACTTCAGACTGTGGCAGAGTCTGTCAAAATTTGTGGAAGTTGACAAGGGGCTTAGTGTTTGGATGTGCAGAAAAACGATCAGTTATTGGTCACGTATTTGCTTTGAAGATCGTTCACGACGCTATCGATAAATCTGGTTTCTTCGGCGTTTAAATTGTTTTTGGTTTTCTCTTTTAACATCAGCAATAAATCAATATTAAACCTTGCCAAAGCCATATCCTTGCTGACTTCTCCATTTTCTTGGGGAGCCAGGCCTAAACTCATGAGGGCCGTTGATGCGATGGACATCACTAAAATCGAAAAGTTAGCTTCGTGTTCTTGAGTTGCGTTATTTTCAGTATTCATTTTGAATTCTCCGTCATTTCCAGCAAAGAGTCATAACAATTTGTTTAAACAGGGTAATAGCCAACTATGTTTTGCAAGCGTTTGCTAAACTTGGTATCGCTCATCTCAGGATTTAATATAAATTGATGTTTCGAGCAAGCAAGCAAGAAAAGGGGATGGGTTTTTTGACAACCTCGCATGCGCCAAAACAAATCACCGATCTGTTCACGTTCTTTTGTCAGATCCAAAATGTCTTGATCAAGTTGTCTGAAAAAGGAGGTGTTGAATTTCAGTTGCACTAAGCTGTTAGAAATCAAAGCAAAAACTCTTTGAAAAAAACGAGGAGGATTTTTCTTTTGCCCAAGCAATAAAATTCGATCAGCATAAAGCCCGAGAGAAAACAAACATTCTGCAATTCTGTGGACAAAAACGAACCACATGCCCTGGGTCATTTTTAAGTATTGAAGTTGATAAGCTAAAATAATTTGAAGTTCCCGTGCATTCAATCGATTTAAAAGTCCTTCAGATAAACAAATCATATTTTTATCAAAAAGGGATAAAACCACATAAGCATAATCGCCAGAGTGGTGGTGAACGTGAAATTCAGGAATAGCGACTCCCACCTTTGGGCATTGTTCTTTTAAAATATTATAAACACCCCAAGTGTCGTTCCCACGCTGGATTGTTGTTTGATAAAATGTCAACGAGATGCCATTGCCACTTGTGAAAAATAGACTAATGAAACCAATGGCACTGATAAGTCCTAGAAATAATCCGAATCTCTCGGCCACTTCAAAACCAATGACCAAAAATGCAACAGAAATAGCAATGACTAATAACAGGACCTTTGTCTGAACTCGCATATATTTTATGATGCTAATAGTTGAAACCTTATGGCAAGCCGTATTTTGTGAGAAAATTTTGAGACAACGGAGAACTCGCAAATGGCAACAACAGATATGGGAAAAACAGATATGGCAACGGACATCATGGCAATGAATGCAAACATCGCCCAAGAAAATCAAGTCACCCAACGACTGATGACAGAAATCAACAAAGTGGTTGTGGGTCAAAGGGAAATGGTTGAAGGAATTTTAATGGGCCTGATGACTGGCGGACACATTCTTTTGGAAGGTGTTCCTGGTTTAGCAAAAACTTTGACGATTTCAACAGTTGCAAATGCCATTTCGCTGCACTTTCAACGAATCCAGTTTACTCCGGATCTGTTGCCAACGGATTTAATTGGAACCATGATTTTTAATCCAAAGACGGCCGAATTTACGCCTCGCAAAGGACCTGTTTTTGCCAATATTGTTTTAGCAGATGAAATCAACCGGGCCCCAGCGAAAGTGCAAAGTGCCTTGCTTGAATCCATGGCGGAAAAACAAGTGACCATTGGTGAAACCTCTTACCCTTTACCAAATCCGTTTTTGGTTCTTGCGACCCAAAATCCTTTGGAACAAGAAGGCACCTACTCGCTTCCAGAAGCCCAGATGGATCGATTTTTATTCAAGATCAATGTGTCCTATCCCAACAAAGTGGATGAGATGGAAATTTTAAACAGAATGGGAATCAATTCTAAACCTACCGTGCAGCCGGTTTGGTCACTTGAGGATCTGGCTCGTATTACAAAGCTAGTGGATCAAATTTACGTTGATCAAAAAATCAAAAATTATGTTGTAGATATCGTGATGGCGACTCGGAATCCCAAAGAATACGGTCTTTCGCGAGTTGCGCATTTTATTCAAGTGGGTGGATCGCCCCGGGCAACATTATCCATGTTTCGCGCAGCTAAAGCCCATGCGTTTTTGCGTTCACGGGGTTATGTCACAACGGATGATGTGAAAGCTGTGATATTCAATGTGCTTCGACATCGTCTCATCTTAACGTTTGAAGCAGATGCTGAAAACGTTTCTTCCGATCAATTGGTCAAAGAAATTCTATCTGAAGTTGAGGTGTCGTGAGCAGTCTACAGCATCAAAAATTTCAAGAAGAAATCATGCGAAAAGTTCGTCAGGTTGAAATTAAAACCAAACGACTTGTCGAACAAATTCTTGCGGGTGAGTACAAAACGGCTTTCAAAGGCCAAGGGATGACCTTTGCGGATTTTCGTGAATATGTGGCTGGCGACGATGTTCGAAATATTTCTTGGACTCAGACTGCGAAAGCGGGAAAAACATTTATCAAAACATTTGAAGAAGAACGTGAGCTTCAAGTGGTTATGGTGGTCGATGTCAGCGCGTCTACTGAAATCGGTGCGCAAAGTTATATGAAGAGTGAACTCTTGGCGATGATTGCTGGTGTTCTGGGAATGTCCGCTTCTCAGAACCAGGATCATATTGGATTAGTGCTATTTTCAGATCGTATTGAAAAATACATACCGGCAAAAAAAGGCCGTGGCCAAGTTCAACTGCTGATGCGTGAGCTGTTTTTTCATGAGCCCCAAAGTCAAAAGACGAATATGGCGCAAATGCTGACCTTCTTGTCTTCGATCTTAAAAAAGAAATCTTACCTTTTTGTGTTTTCAGATTTTCAAGCCGAAAATTTCATAAATGAGTTAAAGTTTCTCACACGTAAACATCAAGTTGTTTGTGGACTTTTTAATCAGCGAGTCGAACAGAATCTGCAGGGTTTGGGGC
>JBKCTJ010000195.1:0-8343 GCA_046318875.1 Pseudobdellovibrionaceae bacterium
AATTAAAATTGTACGCTGACTTTTTAAATAAGCCCATTGCCATCACAAAAAATCAATTGGTTCAGTTTTATGAGCCCCTCTTCAAAGAAGAAAATATGGTTGTTGTTACTAGCCCGGAGCAAAAATGAAAATCACATTGAAATTAATTCTCGCTGCCATTTGTATTTTTCAATCTGCACAGCTTGCTGCCCAGGAATCGATTTTGAAAGCAGAGCTTAAAACCGGCTCACCCCTGTTGGTTTCTATGAATGCTTCCCAACCTAGGCAAAATGTGATCCTTGTCTATCGCGGCGGGCTATCGCAAATCCAAAAAAACTTGCATGGAGCCACTGGCATCTTATTTGATCTATTGGAAGAAGGTCCAAAAAATATTCCTGCGGAACAATATAAAAAGAAACTCTATTTACAGAATGCTTCCATCTCCTTTTCAGCGACACCAAGGGCATTTTATGTGTCTATAACTGCACCTACTGAACACATTGCTGCGGCATTGAAACTTGCCAAAGAGACAATGACATCTCCAAAGCTTGAAAAAAAATTATTTGATCATTTAAAGACTGTCTCGATTCAACAAACCCTGGCTGAATTTGAAAACATGCGCACTGTTTTAAATCACTTTGCCTTTAAAGACGCTTTTCAAAATCATCCAGAATTTATGGATGGGCAAATGTCTGCGCCCAATAAAGAAAAAATTTCCTTTGAAGATGTGAAAGCAGTTTCAAAACTGGTTTTTCCAGCAAATCACCTTGAAGTCTACTCTTCAGGGCCTATGGCACTTGGTCAAATTCAAGAGTCAATTCAAACCGAAATCGTCGGCGAAACTGATCAGCAGTATATCAAAATAAATTTTGAAAAGGTCCAACCGGCAGATTTTAAGCCCAAAGGTCTTGCCATCACAGTCTTGAACAAACCCGCAGCTACAGATAATCAAATTTTATTTATTTTTCCAAAACCCTTTGGCGAGACTTTACAGTCCCGGGTCATTGGACAAGTCAGTTCATTCTTGCTCGGCGGAAGCGGTTCCTCAGACTTGTTTCGGATCTTACGCACAGAGCGGGGATTGACTTATGGGGCTTCTTCTCGAATTGATAACAATAGAAACTATTGGATTGTAGCCACTTTTGGTGGGATTAAACAAACCAAGGATTTGATCACTGGTGTTCCCGAAGTTGTCCAAAAATTTCAGAAAAAGAAAATATCCAAACAAGATGTGATCGAAGCAAAAAAAATGCTGAAAGTTAGCTTTCGGGATTCACTGGAATTGCCAGAAGATCGCTTGGATTATTTAATGAGTCTGAGTCTGAATGATGTTGATTTGGCCCTTGTAGATCAATATGAAAAATTGCTGGATGCAGTCACTCCAAAAAATGTCGAAGACTTTGCTCGCAGCAAATTCACAACAAAGGAAGGTTTTCTTTATGTGATGGGAGATGAAACTGTGATCGTCCCAATACTTGAATCCCTACCGAACAAAGAAAAAACAAAAACGCCAATTCGTAAAGTTCAACTCAACGAACTTCAATAGTGATTAAGCCAAAGGTAAACTGAATGAAATTGTTTAAATTGAGTTCAATGACCAAAGATCTGGGCGGGTTCCATGTGGCCCGCCTCCTTCCCCAAATTCATTTGCACAGTGCTGGGCCCTTTGTTTTTTTAGATCATTTGGGTCCTGCGGTGTTTCCCCCGGGAAAAGGAATGGATGTCAGGCCCCATCCGCACATTGGACTCTCAACAGTGACTTACCTTTTTTCTGGAAAGATTCATCACAGGGACAGCTTGGGGAATATTTTAGACATTGCACCTGGTGATGTGAATTGGATGACTGCGGGCTCAGGAATAGTTCATTCAGAGCGAACCCCACCAGATTTAAGAGTTTCAGGTCAGACCCTCCACGGGCTGCAAATGTGGATTGCTCTTCCAAAAAAAGATGAAGACATCAGCCCATCATTTCACCATCATCCTCGGACTGAGCTTCCATTTTGGGAAGAACAAGACCATTCCTGTCGCTTGATTTTAGGGGAAGCTTTTCAAAAAAAATCTCCTGTTCAAATTCATTCAAACTTATTTTATTTAGACCTTCATCAAAACTTATCAAACCCATTGAAAATGACTGATTTTTTACCTCGTGAATACCAAGGCGAGGGACAATTTTCATTTGTTATTTATCCGCTTGAAGGAACTGTGCAGATTCATTTTCCAGATTCAATCAAAGCTCAGATCAAAGTCTTTGATCATCTTTCCACAGAACAGCAATCCCCAGACCATGAAAAAAACCCGATCTGGTCTGTATCGGCAAAACAATTTGCCTGTTTTCAAATTCCGGCTCATCAGGTCCGCGAATTTTTGAATTCTTTGACTCTGACTCGTGATGCCGAAGATACAAAGGCACATTATGTCTTGTTCGGAGGCGAAGAACTGGCAGAAAGCCGCCATATTTTTTGGAACTTTGTGTCCTCATCAAAAGAAAAAATTGAAACAGCAAAACAACTTTGGCACCAGCAAAAGATGGGTCAAGTTCCCGGGGAAACCGAGTTTATTCCCCTTCCATGAACATTCACACAAAGAAATCACCCAAATTGGAACTGATGCTGAGCACATGTGGTTTTAATTTTTTTGGACTCGGCCTAGGTCGAGAGACAAGATAAAATGGTCAAAGGTCGTTCTGTTCTTTGGTAAGTTAAACCTATGGCTTTACTGAAAAAACTCAAAGACAGCACTTCCGGAAATCAATTTATCCTAAATCGATTTTACCCTTATTTGGGAATTTTGATTTTAAGTTATTTTGTTGCAGACTTAGTGATTTTGAATGTTCGCCCCAAACTCCTTCCCACAGCTCCGCTCCCGCAAAAAACTCCAGAAGCAATTCCCTTTGAAGAAAAGGACAGGGGATCTTACGGGCCCATCGCAAATCGAAATATTTTTGCGTCAAACGGTGTTGTTCCCCCGGCGATTCGACCGAAAGAAGAAGATCCAAGTCTAAAAAAGGAACAACCAGCACGTCCAACTCAACTGCCGCTCAACCTCATCGGAACATTGGTTCATTCGAATCCGGAAAAATCCTTGGCATCCATTGAGCTTAAAAATAAAAATCAAATCTTAGCGTTTAAAGTCGGACAGGATATTGAAAATGCTGCCACAATTGAATTTATTGATCGCCAAGTTGTGTTTATGAGAAGTCGAGATGGTCAGCTTGAATATCTTGAAATGAAATCAGCAAATAAACTTTCTTTTGATCAAGCACCAAAGCCAGCTGCTGAGAAAAAGAAAGACGTTCAGCAAGTGGGCAGCAATGTTTTTTCCATCAAAAGATCTGATTTAAACAAATACACTGCTGATTTGAGTGCGGTTCTGATGCAAGCCCGTGCAGTCCCTGCAAGGCGCGAAGGCACTGGTGAAACTTACGGATGGAAATTGCAAGACATTCAACCAGACAGTATCTTCACACAACTTGGCTTGCTCCCGAATGACACGATCACTGGCGTCAACGGCAACAATGTGACCAATGTGCAGCAGGCCATGGAAATGTATCAAACTTTAAAATCATCAAATCGAATTGTCATTCAGCGTGAACGTAACGGAGTTGTAGAAGAAGTCACTTACAATGTCACTGAGTAGCAATGTGATGGATCGGATGATTTTTTTTGAATTGTGATCTCAAGTCCGCAAAGGAAGGTGGATATCGTGAACTCAAGAACTTGCCTTAAGTTTGTTTTGATTCTAGGAATGCTTCAAACAAACATCGCGCACTCGCAGAACGAGGATTTTCCTCCTCCGCCCCCACCACCTGATTTCAATGAGATGTCGTCGGACACTTTACAACCGCCCTTGGCCCCTTATCAAGAACCAGGATCTGGCGCCAACTCAAATTCGGGTGGCTTTGCACCATCTGCCCCAGCGGCAAGCTCTTTGCGTGGAGGCGCGGTCCTTGACCCAAAAGAAAAATACAAGGTCCCGGGTCGAGATAATAAAAAAGATCCAATTTTAGAAAAAAAACAAAAAGGTAAATTCAGCAGCGCTGGTCCCGAAGACATTTCATCTGATCAATTTCCTGAAACCATCGAATCATTTGATTTTCCCAACGTGGATATTCAAGACATCATTAAAGCGATTTCTGAATTGACAGGAAAAAACTTTATCATCGAACCATCTGTTCGAGGAAAAATCACGATTATCGCTCCAAGTAAAATTACCGTTGCAGAAGCTTATAAAGCATTTCTTTCCGCACTTGCAATCAACGGATTTACGGTTGTTCCATCGGGCAGCTTTATGAAGATTAAGTCTTCACGAGCAGCAACTCGAGACAATATTGAGACTTATTCTGGCGCTTATTATCCAAACACAGATCAAATGATCACTCGAATTGTTCATTTGAAATTTATTTCTGCTGAAACCGTCAATCGTGAACTTCGAATGTTCACTTCCAAAGACGGTGAAATGAATATTTACACGCAAACAAATTCAATCATCATTTCAGATTATGGAACATCCATCGATCGATTTATGAAAGTTTTAAGCCAATTGGACGTTCCAGGGTTTGAAGAGCAACTGTTAGTAATCCGAGTTAAATACGCGAAAGCGAAAGACATGGCTGATTTGATCGATAAAATCATCAACAAAGGTCAACGATCATCAGGTGGACAAGGCGGAGCACCAGGCGGTTTCGCTGCAGGAGTTCCAAGATTCACTCGAGGCGCCAGCGGTGGAGGCGGTCAACAAGCTGCAAGTTATTTTGCTATTCCGGAAGATCGAACAAATTCAATTATCGTGACAGGCACAAAAGCAGGAATCGACCGTGTTAAAAAATTAGTCGCACAACTCGATCAAAAAATCTCAGCTGAAGACAGCGGCGGAGTCAATGTTTACTACGTGAAATACGGCGAAGCCAAAAAAATCGCACAAACTTTACAGAATGTAACCAAGGAAGCGACTCCCCGTCCCCAACCAAACTCGCCCTTTGCACCTATTGGGCCCGCTGGCTTTGGAGCACAACAACAGGAAATTTTTGGCGGCGACGTGAAAATTTCTGCGGATGAAACGACGAACTCACTAGTGATCACTGCCAGTAAACAAGATTACGATACTGTCCTAGGAATTTTAAGAAAAATTGATATTCCACGAGATCAGGTTTTTGTTGAAGCGATCATTATGGAAATCAGTCAGAATGACAATCTGGATTGGGGCATTGGCTATTTCAGATACGGCGAAAGAGGTTATGGCAAAACTGGGTTTAACAGTGGCCTTGATTTGGAAAGCTTACTCTCCCCAACAGGTGGGAACGGTGCAATCTTGGGATTTGCAAGCGGAGACACCATTGAATACACAGCCCCGGGAACTTCAACTGTGACTAAGATTCCGAGTCTCGCCGGATTCATCAATCTAATAAAAAAGAATGCAAAAACAAATATTCTTTCCACTCCGCAAGTCACTGCCTTGGATAATCAGGAAGCGCTGATTGAAGTCGGAGATAAAGTTGCCACTGGGACGCAACAAACAGGAGGAGCCAATGGGTCTGCTGCAACGGTAACTCCGACATTTGAGGAGGCTACAATCGCGCTCAAGTTAAAACCATTTATCAATCCAACCAGCAATGCAATTCGAATGGAAATCGATCAATCCGTTAAGCAACCAGTGACAGCATCAGTTGCACCCAAGTCTTTGCGAGATTCAACTTTGCAGTTGGCAACACGAAAGATTAAAACAAATATTGTGGTCAATAATGGAGATACGGCTGTTCTTGGCGGGCTCGTGCGTGACCGCGAAACTGTCAATGAAACTAAAGTACCATTTTTAGGCGATCTTCCCGTGATTGGTTGGCTCTTTAAATCCAAAAACCGAACAAGTGAAAAAGTTAACTTGATGGTTTTTCTTACGCCTAAAATTATTCGAACTCAGGCAGATTCAAGGCGAGTGTTAGATGAAAAACTTGAAGAACGCACTGAGTTTTTAAAAAAGCAAGGTGGTGTTGATCCATTCGGTTATAAAATCGACAAAATGACCCGGACCAATTCAGTTATTGACGATAACTCCAACAATCCCCGCGCCGAGGCACCGGCCGCTGCCCCTCAACAACAGACTGAAACAGAGAAGGAAGTTGAATAAATAAAATGGCTTTAGATATCAATCAAGTCCTCTCCAAAAGCACCACTCTGTCGCCGGAACAAATCAAATCTATTCTGGCCAATCCATCCACGATGCGAGCTGAAACTGTGGGCGCTGTTCTGTCGAAAAGGGAATTCACATCCGCGGACGAATTGGTCTCTGAATTGTGCAAAGAATTGGGCCTTGATTATATGAAAGATATTCCCTACGCAGAAATTTCTACTGATTTAATTCGGGATATTTCCATTAACTATTCAAAAACGAACAGCATCATTCCCTATAGGGAAGAAATTGATCAAGTTTTAATTTTCACGTCCAATCCATTGAATTTAAGGTCCATGGAAGATCTAAAAGTGATTTTCGGAAAAAAAATCAAACCGATCATTGCAACAACTTCCAAAGTGCAAGATGCCATTAATAAAGTCTATGAAAAGAGCACGGCAAATCTGTCAGGTCTTGATGGAATTGAAGAAGAAGATGTGGATTTAGATGACCCGATTATTGATTTGTTGGAAGCCGGTGATGATGATGCGCCAGTCATTAAATTGGTCAATTCACTTCTTTTCCGAGGTGTGAAAGAAAAAGCTTCGGATATCCACATTGAGGCTTTTGAAAAAGACATGGTTGTGCGGTTTCGAATTGATGGTTTATTGTTTGATATTTTCAAACCACCTAAAAAATTACAAAATGCAATCACTTCCAGAATTAAAGTCATGGCGAATTTAAATATTGCGGAAAAACGTTTGCCTCAAGATGGTCGAATTCCTTTGAAAGTCGGCGGAAAAGATATTGATATTCGTCTTTCAACAGTGCCTACAGCTTTTGGCGAACGAATCGTCATGCGTTTGCAGGATCGTTCCAATGTTGTTCTTGAACTAGAACAATTGGGATTTGCTGAAGACACATTAACAAAATTAGATGATTTATTGAACAGAACATACGGTATTTTATTGGTCACAGGCCCTACAGGATCAGGCAAATCAACAACGATTTATGCTGCTCTTTCGAAACTGAATAAACCTGATGTCAATATTTTAACTGTTGAAGATCCTGTCGAGCAACGAATTCACGGCCTGGGACAAGTGCAAGTGAATTCGAAAATTGGATTAACCTTTTCGGCTGGACTGCGCGCATTCCTTCGTCAAGATCCTGATGTCATCATGGTGGGGGAAATTCGAGATCTTGAAACTGCAGAACTTGCGATCAATTCATCATTAACAGGCCATTTGGTTTTATCCACACTTCATACAAACGATTCGGCTGGCGCCTTTCCCCGTCTTATCGATATTGGTGCTGAGCCCTTTCTGATAGCAACTTCCATCTTAGGAATTGTGGCTCAGCGTTTGGTTCGCGTTCTCTGCCCGCATTGCAAAACGCCTTATGAACCAACAGATTTTGAATTAAATCTTTTAGGCCTGACGCGAGCTCAGTCTAGATCAGCAAATATTTGTAAAGCTGCCGGCTGCAACCATTGCAACAACAAGGGTTACGTCGGAAGAACAAATATTCAGGAACTTCTTATGGTCAATGATGAAATCAGATCCTTGGTCCTACGAAAAGCCGATGGAAACTCAATTAAGAAAGCAGCTGTGGCTTCTGGCATGAAAACTTTTCGAGACCATGGTATAGCCAAAGTTCTTTCAGGAATCACAACCATCGAAGAGCTGTTAACAAATACACAATTAGATATCTAAAATACTTTCTCAGAGGCCTGCCCAGACTTGTATCCAGCAGCCCTCCGTCTAAAAATTTTCATTAAAATACAAAGCAAATGAATGATGGCTTATACTAATGGACAGAGGTCCCATGAGTAAGCACCCTGCTGAGACAACTCAAAAGAAGATTCTGATTTTAAAAAAGAATTCACAATCTTTGATCAGCGTAGAAAAGTATTTAGCGAAGCGCGGCTGGCATGTGACGGCCACTCATGAAATGAAAATCGCAGTGCTAAAAGCCGTCGAAGTTAAACCAGATTTTATTTTCATCTCTTTTGATCATCACAATGAGAAAGTATTAAATCTACCTAAAGTTCTAGGTCAGTTTTTAAAAGCCACAATTGTTCCCTTTTTAGAAAGACAATCGTCTTTTGCATTGCATAACATTAAACAATCAGGATTTGCATACTCACTGTTCCCTCCTTTGACAGGACCAAAATTTGAAAGACTGAGTCACTAAAGCAATTACGACAGTGATCATATCATTGAAAACCCTGTCGTGAAAAGATCTGCGTTTCAACGTCAGACG
>JBKCTJ010000196.1:0-15022 GCA_046318875.1 Pseudobdellovibrionaceae bacterium
GGTCTATGAAATTCCAGAATGAATCTTCATGGCGACAATTCTGGGAACAGACCATCGGTGTGGCTTAGTAATATCAGGACTTTGAATTCTCATTTCACTTGGTAACATAGAAGAGTAAGGGTGGGGGCACATGGCAAAGAATCCAGCTGTGAATTTAGTGGCAGCAAAAAAGTACAAAGAAGATTCAAAGAAATTCTCAGCAAAAAATAAGGACGCGGTGATCAAGGAGTATTCTCCACTCATCAAGTTCATCGCACAAAAAATTGCAGTTCGTCTTCCTTCAAATATCGAACTTGATGATTTGATGTCAGCAGGCGTGATTGGTCTGATGGATGCAATTGATAAATACGACCCAACTCGCGATAACAAATTTAAAACTTACGCTGAATTTCGCATTCGTGGAGCCATTTTAGATGAATTGCGCGCTCAAGATTGGGTTCCGCGTTCCATTCGTGACAAAGCAAAATTATTAGATCGCACGATGGCGAGCTTAGAAAATGATTTAGGCCGGATCGCTACAGAAGAAGAAATTGCAAAAGCGCTGAACGTCAGTATCGAAGAATTTCATGATCTGGTCAACCAAGTTCGCCCAGTGAGTTTGCTTTCAATCGATGAAGCGCAGACATTTAGTAACGTCGATAAAAAATCGATTTTAAACATTCTTGAAGGTTCTAAACTGAATAACCCTTATAATCAGTTAAACCTTAAATCCATTAAAGAAGTCATTGCAAAAGCCATTGAAGATTTGCCTGAGCGCCAGCGCCTTGTTCTGTCTTTGTATTACTACGAAGATTTGAATTTAAAAGAAATCGGGCAGGTTTTGCGAGTCACTGAAAGTCGCGTGTCGCAGCTGCATGCTCAAGCAGTGCAGAGGCTTCGTATGAAGCTTGCTCAGACGCTTGCTTCTGGTGAAATGGAAATGAATTAGTTTTTCTCCAGCGAGTTTGGCAAACTCGCCTGTCTGGGGTGAGAGGCATTCATGGATTTGAATATGCTTAATCTTCCGTGTCAGGATCTGTAGGAAGCATTTTTTGCTGAATTTTTTTGATGAGGCGGGCTTCCATTTGTCTGACGGCTTCTCGCGTAATTCCGTATTTTTCGCCGATTTCTTGGAGTGTCAGAGGCTGATCATTCAAGATTCGCTCTTCCAATAAAATCAACTCCCGAGGATTGAGTTGCGGTCTGATTTCTTCGATTTTTTCTTTCAAGATTTCAAGCTGCTCAAGGCGCTCTAAGGTTTGATCGGGTCGTTCTTGACTTTCGTTTTTTTGAAGGTCGCCTAAACTGGTGGACGATTCATCATCTAACGTTTTATCGAGGCTCACATCCCTTTGGAACATTCGCTGTGCCATGGTTTGGACTTCGTCTTCAGGAATGCCCAACTGTTCGCTCAATTTGTGCAGATCAGCTTCTGAGTTAACGGAATCCATGATTTCTTTGTGTTTTTGCAATTGATAAAAAAGTTTCCTTTGGTTTTGTGTTGTTCCGATTCTCACTAGTGAATACTGTTTCATTAAATATTCTTGAATGTATCCGCGGATCCACCACACGGCATAGGTGATTAAGCGGGCGCCCTTATAAGGGTTGTATTCTTTCACTGCGTGCATGAGTCCGATATTGCCCTCTTGAATCAGATCGATCATTTTTGAGCCGAATTTAGAATATTCCGCAGCTATTTTGACAACAAAACGCAAATTAGATTGAATCAGTTTTTGCGCTGATGCTGCGTCTTTGGTTTCAAAATATTTTTTAGAAATTTCGATTTCCTCTTCTTTAGTTAAAAGGGGATATCTTCGAATTTCTTGCATGTAGAGTTGTAATGGATCCGTCGTTGTTATTGATTTTTCCGCAGGTTTAACCGGAAGTCTGATTTTTTTAGAGGCCTTCGTATCTTTCTTTTGAGTCGTCGTCGACGAATCTTCAGTTTCTTCATCAAGAACAAGGCGATCGGGATCAATAATGATATTATCGAAATCTGTGGTAGGATCTAAAGAAATTTTCTGAACTTCACCAGCGATAAACTCATTTAAATTTTCAGATACCCCATCGTCAACTTCGGCTTCAACAATCTCAGCTGAGACAATTCGTGGCTTGTCTGTTGGTTTTGTGATTGGCTTTTCGATCTTCTTTTTCGTAAGAGCCTTTGAAGTTTTAATTTCTGATTTTTTCTTCGCCATAGGCTTCTTTATAATTCAACTTTCCCAAAATTCATAAGGGGCACCACATCGAAACTTTAGCCTAAATGTTGGGCAAGTTTCTTTTTTAGGACTTCTTCAACTTTTCCTTTCAAAGGAGTTAACAACATTCCCAAATCCACATGAACCACAACTTGGCTGCCGGCAGCGGCTTCCAGGATTTCAACATTGGCCTTAAATCCAGTTCCACTGATCTGACAAGTGCTTTTCCCATCATTAAACTGAGCTTTTGCTCCCGGTGCCAGCTTTCCCAGTTCTGATTCCGATCCAAAAAAATTTTTGATTTTTGTATAAGTTTCTATTTTAGCAAGTTTGGTTTGGTGTTGAACAGAAAACTTAGGCATAGATTCTCCTGGTTGAAAGGATCATTTTGACTGCAAAACAGGCCCATGACAAGATACAAGTTTCAGCACCCTTTGAAAAAGGCAACCATCCCATGGAAATACAATCAAAACAATTTGTTCGAGAACTGAAACGTACCCACTATTGTGGAAAAATAAATCAATCCCTTGTTGGGGAAAAAGTTGTCGTCATGGGCTGGGTCGATTCCCGCCGCGATCATGGAAGTTTGGTTTTCATTGATTTGCGCGATCGAGAAGGACTTTTGCAAGTCGTTTGCGACCCTAAACAAATTTTAACTACTTCTTCTAAAGATTTTCGTGGTGAATTTGTTGTAGCCATTGAAGGGATCGTGAAAGCGCGCCCTCAAGGAATGATCAATTCAAAGTTGCCCACAGGAACTGTGGAAGTTGAAGCGACTAGATGTGAAATTCTGAGCGAAGCTTTAACTTTGCCATTTCGTCCCGAAGATGAAAACGTCAATGAAATGTTGCGTTTGAAATATCGCTACTTGGATTTAAGATCACCGCGTTTACAAAATCATTTACGAATTCGCCATAATGTGGCCCAGTTGGTTCGCAGTTTCCTCAGCGGAGAAGGTTTTTTAGAAGTTGAAACTCCGATTTTGTATAAATCGACACCGGAAGGTGCCCGAGATTATTTGGTTCCTTCACGAGTGAATCAAGGAACGTTTTACGCACTTCCGCAGTCACCACAAATTTTAAAACAGTTGTTAATGGTGTCTGGTTACGATCGCTATTTTCAAATCGCCAGATGTTTCCGAGATGAAGATTTGCGCGCAGATCGCCAACCTGAATTTTCACAAATCGATATGGAAATGTCATTTATTGATGTGGAAGACATCATTGCTATGAATGAAAAGCTTTTAAGAAAAATCTGGAAAGAAATTAAAAACATTGAAGTGGGCACGATCCCTCGCATGACTTACCAACAGGCCATGGATGACTATGGATCTGATAAGCCAGACACTCGCTTTGCGATGAAAATAGTCGATCTCAAAGCCTCAGTCAGTGGTGCAGGATTTAAAGTCTTCGACGACGTGCTAGCAAGAAATGGAATCGTCCGTGGACTTTGTGTGCCTGGCGGCGGTCAATTTTCTCGCGGCCAATTTGATAAATTGACAGATCTTGCAAAAAAATCTGGAGCCAAGGGACTTGTTTGGTTAAAACATGAAAAAGATGGAACCATTGCTTCACCAATTTCCAAATTTTTCTCCCAAGAACAACTGAAACAAATCATGACCACAGCTCAGGCCGGAAGCGGCGACTGTGTATTGGTCGTGGCTGATGATTTTGACCCAGCATGTTCTGCCCTTTCCGCATTGAGATTGCATCTTGGTCGTGAGCTTAAATTCATCGATGAAAAAAATTATCAATTTTTGTGGGTGGTTGATTTTCCATTACTAGAATATTCACCTGACGAAAAAAGATGGGTATCCCGCCATCATCCTTTCACTTCACCTAAAGATGAAGACATGCAAGACATGATTGATAACAAAGAATCAGCTTATCCGAAAATGTTGGCTAAAGCTTATGACTTGGTCTGTAATGGTTATGAAATTGGCGGCGGCAGCATTCGTATCCATAAAAACGAATTGCAACAGGCCATCTTCCGTTTGTTGGGCTTCTCTGAAGAATCTGCCAAAGCAAAATTTGGATTTTTCATTGATGCTTTGAAATACGGAACACCTCCTCACGGGGGAATTGCCTGGGGAATGGATCGCCTGGTCATGTTGTTGTGCGAAACAGACGCCATTCGCGAAGTCATCGCATTTCCTAAAACAGCAAAAGCCACTGACATCATGTCCGACGCACCAAGCGAAGTCAGCCGTGACCAGTTAGTCGAAGTTGGCATCAGATTAAGCCCCCAAGCTGAAAAAAATTTAGAAGATTTGAAAAAATCTTGAAGGTAAAATGTTTGGCCCACTGGAGTTTTGTCTAGAATTTTAAAAATTAAGGGAATCAGTCTCAATTTATAACGAATCATTCCGATACAGCACTGAGCACATGGAGGTGCAAAGTGGAAAAAATCAGTAAAATTATACCGCCGAGCCGACGAACTCAGTATATGGATTTGGCTAAAAAACGAGTTGCAAGCCAAGAGGCCGGGCAGACGGGCCAAGACGAGATCTTTGCAAAACCTACTGGGCGAGTTTCATCCATGAATGCAAAACGAATTGAAATGTTATCAGCGGCCAATGAAAAAACTTTACCTGGTAAAGTAACAGCTTCTGAACAATCCATAATTGATAGACCATTGCAAGATATCAGCAACAGCCCAGTGCCGGAAAAATCCATCGACTTTAATCGGTCAGCAGATGTGGCACCTGGAATTTTAGAAGATTTGGTGGTGAATAAAACATCTTCACCTGTTGACCGAGTCAATATCGCTCGAGCAAAAGAAGCTTCTGAATTTGTTCAGGGTCGACCTTATGGAAAACAAAAAGAATCTGGAAATGCAGTGACAGATCCAAAAAGTGCCAGCTATGAATCAATGAAAGAAGCTAAACAATTGCAAGCAGCTCGGGATATTGCAAAAAAATTTCAAGTGAATAACGAAGTCGTTCAAGCAAAAAAAGAAATCAAGGGACCTAAAACAGTTTCAGAAACTGCTTTAGAAAAAATTGACCGCAATGATGAAAACGTTGTTCGAAGTTGATTGCGAATAGGCTGACATTATTCCATGTCATCACTCATTTTTTCGATGACAAAACCCCATTCTTCAAGAGATTGGAGTCTGTAAATTCCTTTTAATTGTCGATTTCCAGAAAAATCTCTTTCGACGACAACGATGTTCTGCAGACTCAAAAAAATAAGCCTTCTTATTGTCGTTAAACTCCATTCTGGAGCACCCATTTGTACTAACATTTCTAAACGCGCTAAAGCTTGATGGGGATCTTTGGCATGCAGTGTTCCCATGCTTCCGCCGTGTCCTGTGGATAACATCAAAAGAAAATCTTTAGCTTCAGTTCCACGAATTTCGCCCATCACTAGTCGGTCCGGTCTTAATCGCAGAGATTTTTTAATCAAATCTGTTTGTGTGATTTCATCGAGTCCACGTTTCACATGATTACGTGTGAGAAGCCTGATGCTAGCCGCGTTGGGTTGATTTAATTCTTGGGTGTCTTCAATCATAATCGCTCGGTCTTTATCAGAAATTTCATTTAAAAGAGCATTCAACAAACTGGTTTTACCGCTGCCTGTGTTTCCAATAACTAAAAAGTTATTTCGTCCAGCAACTAGATTTCGCAAATCTTGAATTTGTTGATCGTTGCACCAATTTTTTTCGTGCAGTTTGGTCAAAGACCAAGGGTTTTTTGGATGTCTTCTTAAACTCAAATAATATTTGGAATCTGTCATTCCGGGCCCCACAAGGCTCAATCTGAAGTCTCGAAACTTTCCATCCACTTGGGGTTGCTCAAGATCCACGTGGACTTTTGCTTCTTCACAAATGCGGTCTATGATTCTTTTATAGGAATCTAGATTCAAAAAAAAATCTGAAAACTTTTCTAGTTTGCCGTTTCTTTCAATCCAAACCATATCATATTCATTGACTAAAATTTCGGTGATGGATTGATCTTCAAAAAGTATTTCAAGGGGCCCAAAACCCAAAATTTCTAAATCAAGTCGGCCATGACATTGGGGATCTAAATCTTCTTTTACATTTTTTAAAATTTCAAGTTCGCGAGTGTGCCTGTCTTGCAAGGTTATTTCGCTAAAAGCGTAATCTTGTCCACTTAAGGATTGAATTCGGCTCCAATAATTTTCATAAGATTTTTGCAAAGATTGAATTGTCTCAACGTTCATAAATTCTCCTCCCTCAGCACAACACTTGGGCGAACAAAAATCACCAATTCTGATTTATTTTCGATGTAATCTTGGCTAGAAAAAAGCAGTCCAAATATTGGAATCTGTGAAAGCCAAGGCAGTCCCTGTCGTTGTTGCTGATTTTCAGATTTGAACATTCCTGACAGAGCAATGGTTTGGCTTTGTTTTAAGTCGAAATGGGAAGAAACACGGTTCGTAAAAAGACCTGGGATTCCATCAACGGCTTTTGACACATCAATGGATGAAATTTCAGTATTGAGTTGCAATGAAATCCGACCGCTTCGATCCGCAAGGGGTTTTATTTTTAACAAAACCCCATAGCGCTTCCAAATGACGTCTCGAGATTTATAATTTAAAACTTTGATGGGAAATTCCCCACCAGCTAAAAATTCAGCTTCGCCTCCGCTACGGCAAAGAATGTTTGGTTTGGCTAAAACTTTCCCGAAACCTTGATTTTCCAAGGCATCGGCTTGGAAAATCAAGTCACCATAACGTTTTGATCCATCAGCAAGGATTTCTGCAGAATAGGAACTAGGCCACTTGACCCCCAAGGTCCGTTTAAAATCTTTTTTCATTTCGGCCACAGCAATTTCTACTTTGACCAAAGGTTTGATATCAATGGCTTCATCGTCTTTTATCGCTTCGGCACCAAACAAATTCAAAACATTGGTATAGCGTGCGAAGTCAGTTTTTGCTTTGATTCTGATTGTCCATGGTTTGGTAAAAAAGATGTTTTCCGAAGGTAGCTTGTGTGCCAGCATCTCAGATTGGATTTTCTCGCGGACTTCCACCGCAATCTCATCGGTCACATCAAGGTGATTTTCAAAAATTGTTTTATATTTTTTCTGAAGAGTTGAGATTTGAATCAGTTCTGAAAGTTTGTAAAGAGTCCCCGTCAGGATAATTTTTTTGTCCCTGAACGCGATTTGTAATCCTAGAAATTCGTCCTTGGCTTGGAAAAATTTTAGAATGAAATCTAAATCTGCTGGAGCGACAACGACAATGGAATAAAACTGCTCATTGATGAGAATATGCCCTTTCCCAAGTTTGAGTGCTTTGATCAACACGGATTGACCTTGGGGAACTGCTCGAAGCACAGTTGTTTTTTGGGTTTTAAGTTTTATTCGTTGACCAGCAGAGAATTGAATTTTTTTCTCTTGCCCAGGACTCAAAAAAATAAATTTTTCGCTTTCAGCAAACGTTTGAACCGAGTAAAAAACGAAGAAAAGAATAAAAACGAAGAGTTTTGTTTTCATAAATTGAAACTGTGCAATTCGAGAGTCAAAGCGAATTTAAATTTATTTTATATAAAAATCCGAGATGCAGGAAAATCTTCCGGAACTAAACCGGAGAAAGACGAACATCTACAAAAAGGATCATTTTCGATAAGCACAGCCGCTGGGTATCCGGCTGTACAGATTTATTTGTGAGTTTCCATTGTTTTAGAAATTGTGGTCACGACGCCAGTTGGTGTGTTGGATATTCCCATTTTTATCCCCAGACTATTCCCCACAGCTTGGGAAACAGAAAGCCCCAGGCCAAGCCCCAAGGAATGATTCATGATATTCTCATCAATGAAAAATGGTTGAAACAGCTTTTCTTTTTTCTGTTCATCGATTTTAGAACCTTCATTGAAAACATGAATCTCATCGGCGTGGTCGGACACAGTGTGTTCGATCCTGATCGTGCTATTTTCAGAGGAAAATTTGGCGGCATTGTTGAGAACTCTTTTGATAATTTCTCCGAGTAAAAAAGGATCAGTGATCCATGAAATGGGATTCGAGCTGAATTCCAATCGCAGATTTTTTTTAGTCAGAAACATTTGTGCTTCGGCATCAATAAAAAGTTCGAAATTCTTGATCGTGTAGTTTTGATTTTGCGGTTTGAGTTGATGAGAGACTGCTTTGATCATCAACAGACAATCTTCCACAATTTTTCGAAGTTTGTTTGAGCTCTTCACAATTTTATCAGTAAACATTTTTTGTTCTTCGTTTAACGAAGTTTCTATTAACAGAGAAGCAAAATTAATAATATTCGTCAGTGGCGTTTTCAGTTCATGGTTGATTAAAACCATAAACTCAGTTTTCATTCGATCCAGTTCTTTGATTTCAGCAAAAGCTTTCGTCAGTTCTGCATTTTTCTTTTTAATTTCGCAATTCAAAGCATATCGCTCCGAAGCTTGATACACTGCCAGACCTAAGTCTGTCGGGTCCCATGGCTTAGTTAAGTACCTTTGGATCTGGCCATCGTTTACCGCATTGATCACAGATTCCAAATCTGTGTATCCAGTCAAAAGTATCTTAGAAGTATCAGGATGGGACGAAATTGATTTTTGTAGAAATTGGACTCCGGTCATTTCGGGCATTCTCTGATCTGTAACAATGACGGCAATTTCAGGGTGATCGGTCAGGATTTCCAGGGCCTTTTGTCCTGATATTGCTTTCAGGACTTGGTACTTCTTGCGGAGAATTCTTTCGACGGCATCCAAATTGTCCATTTCATCATCGATACAAAGAACTTTTTTTTTCGTGAGTTGACTCGGTTTTTCAGTCGAGTCCTGGCTAAATATTTTTTCTTGATTCATAGAAATGATTTTATGATTTCATTCTTCTATGTGACAATATGATACGTAGGATTATTGTCATGGATGACGGCTTTGGTCTGGTTTGTATGAACTTGAATCAAGTCTTTGCCTCATGTTGACGAAGTAACATAAGTAGAAAGTGTTCTATTTCGTTCAAGGAGAATGTATGAGCAGCAGATTAGTGCTAACGCTCGCGGGATTTTTTATTTCCTATTTGATGATGGCTGTGTCAACAGCACAAGCAATGTGGGGAACAGGTATGTACGGGGCAATGCAACAATGTCCTTATGGTGTGGCCGGCGGACTCGGTGCATCCGATTACGATGATGAAATCGATGACATCAGAAAAAAAATGCGTGAAGTGGACGGCGATTTACGAACGGCTCGAACTGAACTGCGTGATGCCGAAAAAGAAGTGAATGATCGACGAAGACAAATCAGCAAAAACATGAATTTCCGAGTCGGTAATTTCGTCGAAGAACATATTTCCAAAGGCTACAGTTGTGAAAGATACCGTGGAATTGGGGACGTTATTTGCGGTCGTCCAAGGGCAGCTCTAGATGTTGAAACAACACCTGATCGAATGCCGGCTCAGTCAACTGCGCGAGCTGTTGGAGTCGATCCACTTGGGGCGCCTGCCGCTGCACCACCTCCCGCAACAACACCCCCGGCAACTTTTGCGGAAGCGAGAGCCGCTTTGTTGGCGGCCCAAGCGGGAAGACCTGCTGGGACTCCAGTGACTCCTGGTGGTCTGCGATGCGAAGATGCAGGAACAGCAGAGGTTCCATCTGAATTTAATAATCGCTGGATTAGATATTGCGGCCAAGGTGGAAAGATTGAACTCGCAGGCGAACTGTGCAGCACATATTCTGGCTCATCATCTTCCAACAAAGAAGATTGCGAAGAAGGCATCAAAGAACTTCCGGACACAATTGCAAAACGTGTTGAAGCAAAAGCTAAAGCGGACGGCTTAGCAGCTGAAAAAAGACGATTAACAGCAAGACTTTCTTCATTACAAAAATCAAGACGTGATGAACAGCGCGATCGATTGCGTGAAATCAGCGAAGGTGGAGTTTGTTATGATTGTTTAGCGAATAACAATCGTGAACGCCGAACTGACTGGGGCGGAGTTGCTGCCAATGTCGGTGTTGGACTGATCGCAACTTATTTGGGAATGCAAACGAACAGACAAACTGCGGAATACAATTCCCAAATGGGATGGCCGACACAAGCTGTTCCAGCATGGGGATATGGCTTACCATTTTTTGCAAACGGGATTTACGGCGCTTTAGGCGGCGGAACTGGGCAAGGAAGTTTTGGTTGCGGAAGTGGAATGTATGGTGGCGGCTATGCAAATGGAATGATGGGAATGGCTGGGCCAAATGGAATGTTTAATCCGTTTATGAATGGTCTAGGCTATGGAATGAGTCCTTTCGGAAATCCATTCCAAAACCCTTTTATGATGGGCCCCCAAATTGGCGGCGGTGCTTATTTACAAGGAATGGGTCCATGGGGAATGAACTCACCTTACGGAATGAACCCTTTCGCCATGGGCGGTGTGGGAATGGGGAGTATGGTGAATATGGGAATGATGAATCCCTACATGCAAGTCGGTGGATACCAAGCTGGTGGCGGCTTTCAGATGGGAGGATTCCCAATGGGAGGAGCGATCGGCGGCGCAATTGGTGGAGCGATCGGCGGAGGATTTCCAATGATGGGAGGCTTCCAAATGGGCGGCTTTCAGATGGGTGGATTCCCAATGGGAGGAGCGATCGGCGGTGCAATTGGTGGAGCGATCGGCGGAGGATTTCCAATGATGGGAGGCTTCCAAATGGGCGGCTATCAAATGGGTGGCTTCCAAATGGGCATGGGCCAAGCGATGAACAATCAGTGGCAAATGCAATATCTACAACAAATGTATCAAATGCAAATGCAACAACAACAAATTCAAATGCAAATGGTTCAACGACAACAAGCTGAATACATGCAACGCCAACAGGTGGTCTCGGGATTACAAAGTGAACTACAAGGCTTGCTTTACCGAATTCAAGTGGTCTCATCATGTGGCCCTATCTGTGGAGTTGGTGGTGGAATCGGCTTTGGTGGTGGTCTTGGTGGCGGCTTTGGTGGCGGCTTTGGTGGCGGCTTTGGTGGCGGCTTTGGTGGCGGTCTGGGCAGCGGCGGCTACGGAAGTGGTTTTGTTACAGGAAACGGTGGAACAATTTCCGGAGGAACTTTGGGAATTGGTTCAGGAATTAGGAATTCATTTGGATCAGGATTCTTATACAATAATCAGTATGTTCCTTTGAACAATGTGAACACTGGCACTGTTGGAAACGGCACAAGATAATTCTCAAGTTGACAGTGATGGTGGTTTTCCATCATCACTGAAACATGCCAAAGCAGTTCAAAAAAAATCTTCATCCTTCGCTTTTCGAAAGGACATTTCAAATCCTGAATTGCTATGACTCTCATGTTCATTATTTTGCTACAGGTGAAATTGATTTTATCCCTAGCTTAAAAAGTGTGAGTTCGATTCGAGATATTCAAAATTTAAAATTTGATTTAGCAAAACGTAAAAACAATTGGATCTATGGATTCGGTTGGGATGAATCGAAGTGGTTGGTTCCCACTGAAATCCATCGCAGTCAACTGGATCTGTTATTTCCGGAGTCTCCTGTTTTGTTTTCCCGAATTGATGGGCATTCATCTTGGTGTAATACCAAAGCGCTTGTGGAGCTTGGGTTTATAAGTGCTACTTCACTTCAACTGACCGATTTGGGTAGACAGTTTAATTCCAAATATCAATCTATTGAAATGGATCAATTGGGAAATCTGACGGGAATCTTGAAAGAAGCCGCTCACATCCATGCCCTATTTAAAATGGGTGATTGGTCGCTTCAACAAAAAGAATCCATGTTTCAAACAGCAAATCAAATATTTACAAAACAAGGATACACTCACGTTCGTGATATGACCTCCACAATGGATCAGTATCAAATTCTCCAAAACCTCGAAGACGCTCAAGCCTTAAAAATGAATTTGGATCTGAATTTTGTTGTCGAAAATAGGGATCAATTTAAATCTTTACTGACAGACCTTAAGAAAGAAAACTTACCACCATCAAAACAAATTCGCTGCAGGGGATTCAAAGTTTTTTATGATGGCTCCTTAGGTTCAGAAACGGCATTGATCTCTGAAAAATATCCCAACGGTAAAAATGGTGTTGCTCTGTGGGAGCTGCAAGATGTGAAAGCATTGATGTTTTCCGCTTTTCAAAATGGCTTTGAAGTGTCTGTTCACACTTTAGGGGATCAAGCAGTTGATGACATTGTTAGTATCGCTATGGAAATCAGTCAGGCAGGAATCTTTGGACGATTGAATCTGGAACATCTTGAACTGTGCCGAAGCGAAACCATTCAAAAAATGAAAGCCTTGCACATTCGATGTCATATGCAGCCAGCCTATTGGTTGAGCGACAAATCATGGCTGTTGCAAAAGCTTCCCTCCATGAAATCTCAAATGTTTCAGTGGGAGTTGTTACGAGCTGCCAAAGTGGATTTACGTTTTGGCAGCGACTCGCCGATTGAAAACCCCAGCGTATTTCAGATTCAAAACGGTTTAGTTGATTCAGCAAATGATGGAATTTTGCCATTCAAAGGCGATTTCAAAGCTCATTGCACTTCGCCTTATCAAGATCAAATTTCGGGTCAAACCAAATTCGATGAGAATGGCCAAATTCATGTTTGGTTTAATGAAGAAAAAATTCAATAAAAAGTTGCTCAGTATTAATTGCTGAACGTCACATCATTTTTTTGAAAGAACTGAATTGCTAAAGCTCCAGCTACTAGGCTTAACCCCCAAGTTAAATATTTGTTTTTTTCATAAAAACTTTGATCGGTTTTCAAAGATTCAAAGTTGCGACCGTTTGCTTGCCAATCCAATTTTTCACCCGGGGATTCTGGGATTTCATCGACTTCTGTAAAATCACGGAGCAGAAATTCTTGTATAGGACCCACTGAAGCTAAAATTTTATCTTTTTGACGCTCACTCATGACGTAGTCAAAATTGTATATTTCGGCTTCCTGAAGTTGGCGGGCTTTCATGGGAAATCCAAAAATAGAAATTTCCCGATTTGTGAATTGCAGATCCAATTTTGTTTTGGACCACCTAGAGCAATCTAGCAAAGCATCAGAATAATCCGAATAAAATTCGATTTTAAAAAGACCTAAAAGTTGACAATAGGGTCTTTGCCAAAGTGATTCCTTGGTCACCATGTTTTTATAAAAGTCTTTTAAGTAACTGATCTGATCTAAATTCCAAGTGAATTTTTTTTGTAAATTGATGAGCCTGGCAAAAAATTCCTCACGTGAAATCTGTTGGCTGCGATACAGATTCACGTTGATGAAAAGCATTTCTGTATCGAAAGTATTGGAGAATTTTGAATTCATAGATTCATGCGTCGCTTCTGCTGAAACATCGACTGAATAGCAAGGAATTGTGAAAAAAAGAATTAAGGAAACGATGTTTTTAATTAAAGTGCGCATGGGCTACTCCTTCATTTCAAATGTTTCAATTTGTGCGGTGAATTTATTTTTTTTGGGGGAAATAACTTCGGGAGATTGGGAACGATGGGATTGCACAGTAACTAAAAAGGTATCTCCGTATTCTAAAATCCGCGAGCTTGCGCTTTCAGGAACTAAAACAGCATACATCTGAGGGTTCAGAGGGGCTCGAATGATTTTCAGTCGACTGGCAATTTTTCTAGATTTTTTCTCGGTGTTTGGATCGACGCTCCATAAGTCCACGATCCCGGCTTCGCCTAACAGCGCAGATGCAGATTCAAAATTGTGAATTTGAATAGGAACAAGGACATAGCCAAGGGGAATCAATGTATCGACCTGAATTTGTTCTTTGGCTTTGGTTTCAATCGATTTTTCCTTGGGCCAAAAAGAATTTAAAACAAGAATAAATGAAAGAAACACAAATCCATAAACCAAAATTTTTTGATTTTTAATGATGGAATCAAATTTATTTCTTAGACGGATAAGTTTGTTCATGGGACCTTTCTTGCATTTGATATCCATTGTACTTCTGCATTTTTGCTAATCGGCGCTGATCACTTTGTATAAATAAGTTCATTGCAGCGAAGAGGCCTAGAAAAAATAAGAGGGCGACTAGTCCCTCAATAATAATTTGTCCCTTCGGAGGAGTGGTTGCCATTTGTGATTCCTTTGTATGAGTGTGACCGAACATTCCCGCTGAAACTGAAGTGAAAGTTTTTTCAAAACAGGTTGGATGCCTTGAACTTTCCACTTCCAAAATATGGACAAGGTTTGTTTTTCTTCGAATGGATTTTGAAGTTCATAGATCGGAGCCGTATCCGGCTGATCTGGTTCAACGGCTAAGCCAACATGCTTTCGACCGGTGAACTGAATATGTTCTGTAAAAAAATTTCCATGCACTGTTGCTGCAAGGCTGGCAGCTAGAGCAATTTGAACTCGATTGAGTCCCATATGATTAGCGATGTTCTGCCGTTGAAGAATTGTCTGTTGAATTCGGTGCAATCGTTGGCGAGCCCTTTCGATTTTCAAAAGTTCTTTGGTGTATTTGGCAATGGCAACTTGATTCAACGAAGCCACCGCCGCGGCCAAGGCGATTTGAGCCGCATGTTTTTGAAAACGCAGTTTGAGTGCCATGGGATTCAGATTGAAAAGACGATCTAGAGATTTCGCAGAATTTTCTTGGGAACGAATTAATTCTTCCCGACAGGTTTTTTTGAGCTGCTGATCTAAATTCAAAGAAGAAGTCATCACAGTGACTGCGGCAATAAGGCCCACAATGACTGGCAAAGTGGCAAGTAAAAACACTGTCACAAAACCATTCTGATTTTTCATGGGCGACTCCTGATTACAGATTCGATTGAAAATTTTTTTGGTATTTTAAAAGGCCAAGGGTCCATTTTAAATCCACTTTTAAATCCACTGACGGGTGACGGTTTAGTATCCGTGTAGATTTCATTTCCACTGGCTGAATTTTGGCAAAGAGCAATGTTG
>JBKCTJ010000197.1:0-7750 GCA_046318875.1 Pseudobdellovibrionaceae bacterium
ATCTTCCCCCGTGCCTAATACCGAGACTCCCGAAAGTTTTGAGCCTACTTCAACAGGGTCATGTGTTACAAATCCGATCAAACGAATACCCAAACTTGGATCCTGTGAAAAGCGAAATGCCAAACTGCGCGAAGAGCTAGAGGTGCCGTAAATCAGTGTCCGCTTACCATGCTCAGCACTCTGATGGGTGCTCTGTCTTTCAAACAGCATTCTTCTCAACAAGCGAACTCCACACAAAAGTATCAACGCGGCCGACCCCTGCAGAAGCAACCAAAACAACAGATGAGTTGCTTTAATAAAATTGTCTCCGAAGTTAACGACGACCACCGCGACAGCAAGAAGTCCTCCCGATAGCATCAGACTTTTTGCAATAGCGAGGGCGTCATAGGCAGACACATTTCTCCAATATCTTTCCCGGGCAACAACCGGAGCTAAAAACAAAAATTGTGTCACAAGAACGACAATGCCCATCATCTCGGATGGAAGGGAAACTGAAGTGTGAATGTGGCTCAAAATCCAACTTGTAAAAAAACCTGCGGCAAATAAGACGAAAATATCAACGGCACGGCGGATATCGATGAGGCGAGATTGATTAACTATTCGCATTATCTTCAAACAATCCTCCACTTTTTTAAACATGATTCATTAAATAGTATGGTTAAATGTAAACTGATGGATCAAGGCCAGAAAAAAATCGAGACTCGACTTAAAAATAAATTCCTCTCTGTTTTGTATGGAAATTTTTTTTATGCAGGAACGCAATACCTGATTTTAGTCGCAATGATTAAGTTAACACAGCCTGAGGTCGTGGGAACTTTCTCTTTTGCTGCCGCGATCACAGCTCCACTGAGCCTGTTTCTGGCATTAGGTCTGCGACAAGTTTTAGTCCACGATTCTGTCGGCAAGTATTCGATGAAAAGTTATTTTTTGCTTCGTGTTTTGACTTCTGTCTTGTTCGTTTTCATTTCCATCATCATCGCTGGGGTTTTTCTTTGGAATCAAAGTGAAAATTTTTTTCTTGCAGTCGTGATTTGCCTGATTGCAATCTCAAAGTCCATAGAAGTCATGATTGATCTGGTTTACGCTGTTTTGCAAAGGAATGATCGTAATGATTTGATCTCTCGTTCAATGATCATTCGTGGACTTTTGAATTGCGTTTTTTTTACCCTTTCACTTTATTTATCGCGTGATCTCAGATGGGCCTGTTTTGGGGTGGTCATTTCGTCTTTGCTGTGCGCTCAATTTTATGATCGGAAACAAATACGAGCTTTTTTGAAGAATGAGTTTAGATGGTCACAGGTTTTGAATCCAGTCATCTTAAAAGAGGTCAAAGCCTTGGCTCTACTTGCTCTCCCCTTGGGTTTTGCAGCAGTTTTAGGATCTTTGGAAGTGACTTTGCCAAGGTATTTTCTTGAGCACTCCGTGGGCCTTGCAAGTCTGGGGATTTTTTCGGCCCTCAGTTACCCCTTGATGCTTGGCAATCAATTTATCGGAGCTCTTGCCACCGCACCTGCGACAAAATTGGCTCTGTTTGTTTTACAAAAAAACAAATCAGCCTTCGCAAAACTGGTGCATCAGCTTTTGTTCATTGGTGCTTTCATTGGTGGATGCATGGTCCTGATTTGTTTTTTCTTTGGAACTGAGATTCTGACCTTTGTTAACCGCGCCGAGTACGCTGCAGAGTCAGCAAGCTTTTCCATTTTGGCAGCAGCAGCGGCCTTAAACTACATTGCAGTTTTCTTCGGCGCTGGTATCAGTGCACTGCAGGCTTTTCGCGTAAAGTTCATTTTGCAATTAATAGGGTTTGGAAGTTTGATTTTATTTTGCCTTGTGGCCTCGGCTGAAGGCACTTTGTTTGCAATGTCCTTGGCCGTTCTTGGTTCGGCTGCAATTTCTTTATTGACCCAAGCCATTGCATTTTGGGGAATGCTTTGGACAGATTCGAGGCTAAATCGATGAGAACTTATCGCATCCTGCATATCTTTGGAAAAATGGACCGTGGTGGAGCCGAAATGCGCACTCTTGATTTGATGGAAAAACTTTCAAACGAGAAACAGTTTTTATTTGATTTTTGTGTCCTGTCCGGACAGTCGGGGGAGCTGGACGCTCACATCCGATCACTTGGCGGAGAAGTTCACTACTTAAAGCTAAATTTCGCATTTGCAAATCAGTTTAGGCGCCTCCTGAGAACAAATAAATATGATGTGATTCACTCTCATGTTCATTTGTTTTCGGGTTACTTACTCAAGCTCGCTGCGCAAGAAAAAATTGCTGTTCGGATTTGTCACCTCCATACGACTGGCCAGCTGAATGGGTTTTCCATCAGAAAAATGATCCAAAATCGTGTGATGATTTTTTGGCTTAAAAAGTATAGCACGAATTTACTTGCTGTCAGTGTTGGCGCTCAAGAAGCGTTTCTTAGACAAGCGCCCATTTTTGAAAATGATTTGCGGCTAAAGCTTTTGTATGATGCTGTGAATCCAGAGCACTTTGAGAATTTAGAAACTTTTTCCGTCACGGACCTAAATCTTTCGACTGCCAAACCAGCGAATCCGCTGATTGTCCATGTGGGTCGCACGGATCCCGTGAAAAATCATTCACGACTTTTTGAAATTTTTCATCTCATTTCGGCGAAAAAACCCAGTGCCCAGCTTTTCTTAGTCGGAAAGACAGATCACTCTCGCAAGAAGGAGTTGACTGAAAAAATCAAAAACTTGGGACTTGAAGACAAAGTTCACTTTCTTGGAACTCGTTCCGATGTGCTCAAAATTCTTGCGGGTGCCAAGCTCATGATTTTTCCTTCACTTTGGGAAGGGCTCCCCGGCGCAGTCCTTGAAGCTGCATGCCTGGGAATTCCTGTCCTATCCTCTGATCTGCCTGGAAGTCGGGAATTGGCAAAATACTTTCCCCAAATCGAAATACTTTCCCTCGATCAAACAAATGATGTTTGGAAAGAACAAGCGATCAAAATTTTAGATACTGGCAAGCAAGACCAAATCAGGAGCTTGCAAATTCTGAAAGCAAGCCCATTCAATATCGATTTATGTTTGAAAGTTTTGAAAAACATTTGGAGCCAATCGATTCAATAATTCTCAATTCAGGCTTCTAGGCAAAGCCGAGTCTTCTTCTCGAAATTTTTTCAAAATGATCACGAGCAGATATGGAATCAGTGAATACCAAATCAATGGTCGGATAATCGACTGAGAATCGGCTCTGGCAAAGCTCAGAGCGCTCGTGAAAAAACTCAATGCGGCAGCTATTTTTGCAGGGTCACCGGACAGCTGACTCCAGGCGACCAGGCCTGCGAGGGCATATCCAAGAAGCAACATCACAACTGGACCTCCCACCCAACCAAAGTTCAAGTAGGTCTCGGCGATATATGAGTACCCAATTCCACCTCCCAGTGCGGCGATGTCTGGCTCAACAGTCTTCACTAGCCACACCGATGGGGATCCGCGTGCGACGGAGGGATGTAAGTCCCAAAAAAAATTGGGGACGATGGACAGCGCTGAATAAAAATACGAAGCACCCAAATCATAGTTCCGAACTTTTGGCAGCAAATCAATTGTATGGGATATTGCCTGCATCGAACCACCCATTTCAGTCAGAGCCGCAACAGCTGGACTGTCCAGGCTCTGAAATGTATCCCACATAAATCCCAAGTCAGATCGTTGGTTCAAATCTAAATTTCGGACAACACCAATCAATGGAAAAACAACAGCAATCATCACCGCGCTTGCGACAATGACCACTTTCCTGGAAATCGGATTTACAAAAGTGTGTCTTGCAATGGCGTAGATCAAAAGCAAGGATGCACCATCGGCACGCCGGCCCAGAATGGTAAACAAAAGTCCTTGGCCGATAAATGCAAGATCAATCCAAGGCAACATTCTTGGTTTCAATTTCCACGAAGCCATCAAAAATACCATTCCCGGAGCAAACAATCCCGAAATAATCACAGGAAGATTGTTCATGCCAATTTGATCCTGCCTCTCATAAATTCCGAAATATCCCGATGCGCTGACGACTTGAATCAGTTCACGCATCACTAATACTGTTGGGATCACAGAAATGAAAACCAGGAAAATCCCCACATCAAAAAGCTCTTTGCTGGGCAAGGGTTCTGTCTGAAAAATATATTCACGCTGAGAGTTCATTTTTAAAATAGCCCCCAAGTGCATCGAAGTGAGTCCGAGTCCAACATACAGAATCGTCTCAAAAATTGTTTGATCTGAAAATTTTCCCATCAATATCCCCTCGGGATTCAAGTTCAACACTTGGAGAAAAATTTGGCCGCAATTAAAAGCGGCTGTCGCCATTAAAAACACAGAATAAAGATCAAAGGTCTGACAACTTAATTTTCTCCAGCTCCAGAAGTTCCAAAATACTAAAAGAGTCACAACCTGACATAAAAGAGGTGTCATGCTTGCTGGATTAAAACCAAAGGAAAAATAATAGATGGAAAATAATGAAATAAAAATCATCAAGAGAAGCTGAATTCCAAAAATCTGCTGAATAACCTGGGAACGATTTTGCATACTCATTGGTCCATGCGTCCAACATCGCCAAGAATTTGATTGAAGCTAACAGAGTAGTCTTTGAGTTTCGAGAGCTGACGTATCTTCCACGTTTGCAAAGTATTTAATGACTCAAACCAAAGCTCGGGACTGCTCAAGCCAATAAAATATGATTTATTGACCTCGCGCCAAATTTCATCCGAGAGGGCGATCTCTTCTTCGATGCTATGAAGCTCTTGCCAATCTTTGTTTAAGTTTTCGATTTTTTCTTCCATCTCAGAAGTGTATTCAGATCTTGTGTTTTCAAGATCAAGACCAAGCTGTTCTTGTCTTTGTTTAAAAATACCTTTTTTCGCGTTGCTGCTCCACCCACTCCATAATGGAATATTTAAAAGCACAGTGTGTTTAAATCCAGGTTCAAAAACGTAATTGGTTCCAATTGACGTTTCATTCTTACTAAACCCATAGGTCAGTGTATAACTTAAATTCAACCGATCTTCGGCAAGATCTAAGTCTTTTTGTGCATTCAATAACCTTTGTTTTGAAATCAAAGACTGGATATCCGCTGAAGACTCATGATTGAGTTCTGCTAATTTAAGGAGTTTTTTTTCAAAGGGCGGTTCGATATCTTTGAAAGCCAAATCACCTTTCAAGTTTTCTAATTCGAAATCACGCAGACGGGTCAGCTTTGAAAGGAGTTGGGAAACTAAACGCTCTGAGCGTTTGACTTCGAATAAAGCTGCTCGGCTTTTACGATACTCTACTTTTGCTCGCAACAACGTGTCCCTGCCGATTGATCTGAACTTCATTTGCTTTTGAGCATACTCGAGGGCATTCTCACAAAGTTTAGAGTTGCTTTCGAGTAAGAGTTTATGTTGTCTGATCAACAAACCATGGTAGTAGGTCTCGGTGACCAATTCTTTGAGATTTTTAAATTGTTTTTTTCGATCCCACTCGGACAAACTTTTGTTTTCTGTAGAAATATCTGAGCTTGCAATGGTAGCGCCTCCATCATAGATATTCTGTTTGAGTAATAATTGATTCGTCGACTGTGTCGATTGCAAAGAAACTTCCGGAAAAAATCGCGCATTCGACAGCTGAACTTCCTTGGCCATTTCTAAAATTTTTGAATCGGCTTTCTTAATTTGAATATGATTTTTTTCAGTGATTTGAATCAATGATTCAAGATCATAACTCTGACGTAATTCAGCTTTCGCTTGACAGAAAAATAATCCCGTAACAAAAAGAATTACGATTGGGCTTTTCATTTCACCCACCCAGAACTCAAAATCTGTTCGTAAATATCAACCACTTGTTTTGATGTCTTCCGAATATCAAACAATTCGTAGACTCTGCGCCTACCCTCAAGTGCAGAACGTCGCGCTAGGTCCAGGTTTCGAATTGTTGCGATGATCTTTTGAGTCAGAGCTTTTGGATTTCGTGTTGGGACAAGATATCCTGTTTTTCCGTCTTCAATAACTTCTGGAAGCCCTCCGATATTTGCTGCGATCACTGGAACCCTGACCAAAAGGGGCTCCACGACGCCGCCGCAGTTTTCAGACCGCGGAACATGAATGGCCAAATCAAAATCTCGCCAAAGCTCATTTGCATTTTCAATGAAACCAAGCATGCGGATTCGAGTGCCCGCTTTTTTTTGGGCTCTTTGTCTGAGTTGTTGTTCATATCCGAGCTTTCCTTGCCAGCCCCCTCCAATCAAAACTCCAATCACGCGTGAGTCTTGTTTGACTACTTCACTGAGACTGTCAATCAGGTCTTCATGGCATTTGACTCCAGTTCGCTGACCTAAATAAAATTTTGGTGGATAGATATGGCTGACGTTGCCCACAAGGATAGAGGTGCGCGGCACCTCGAGTAAATCATGTAATCTAAAGTTCTTGTTTTCTTCATTTTCTATTGGGGTGGGCTCCGAAGCAGGAATTTCGGGTAAATAAATCCCGTAGTAGCTACGAAATACTCGGCTGGGCAAAACACCAGCTCTAAGATATATTTTCTGGATGTAATCACTTGATGCAATCCAATAATCCGCAGATCCAGCACTCCCAATATCCCACAAACGAAAAAATCGGTTTTCTAAATGAAGAGGGCCGGGCACTTGAAAAATTCTTGGAATGCCATGCTTTTTTCCGAAGGCCAATCGCGCTAGAATAGTTGTTCCAAAAAAATGGGAGTGAATCAGATTGGGTTGAATTTGTTGAACCAAATTTCGCAGTTTTTTCAGACGCTTGAATAACTGCCAAGGAGCTCGTACCGGAAAATCAATTTCAGCATAATGAATGTGTGCACCTGAAATTTGCCATAAACTCATGGTGGAGCCCATTGTTGAAGGGAGCACAACGTGGATTTCAAGACCAAGCTTCACAAGCTCTGTGACTTCTTTTGCTGCCCAGTCGCCTCCACTCGAAGTTTTCAGCAAATGGAGGATCTTCATTCATTGACCGTTCTGTGCTGAATTGACTTTGATGCGAGGTTGAGCCGGAACTCCAGTGACCACTAAACCAGACTCAACATTTTTTGTTACTACTGCTCCAGCCCCAACGGTCACGTGGTCACCCAGATTCAGATTTTGTAAGATCTGAGCTCCGGTTCCAATCAATGCCTGTTTGCCTATGGTCACACCACCAGAAACATTGACGCTCGGATTGATGACACTGTGAGATCCAATCTCAGATTCATGACCTAAGGTGCAAGATAAATTAATTAAACTAAATTCATTTATTTTCAAATTGACCGTTCCGATCACATTCG
Organism: Pseudobdellovibrionaceae bacterium; assembly: GCA_046318875.1. GTDB lineage: Bacteria > Bdellovibrionota > Bdellovibrionia > Bdellovibrionales > Bdellovibrionaceae > JBKCTJ01. Next base: position 7,284 of record JBKCTJ010000197.1, read on the forward strand.
CACAAAGCAAACTGCCTTGTTCAATTTTGCACGAATCCCAATCCATGTTGACCGAGGGATGTATCAAGGTTGGCCAATGGACATCACGAAATTCGCGGTCGATTTGGGCTGACACTGCCGCCCTGGCCTTTGGCGAACCTATTCCAAGCGCAAGAGCAGTCCATTGACTGCGATTTTTTTCCAGCCAATTGTAATCACCTAAACATGCCTTCGGATTTTCTGTCTTGGACAAATCCGAGACCACAAAGCCAAGCAATTCCAAACGTGGATGGGTCTGGGCCCTGTTGATTTCGTGAATGAGCCACGCCAGCTCCCGAGCAAATCCTCCGTGACCTAAAATAACTATTTTTTCTTTATTCATCATTTAATCCGAACATTTTAAAAAATAATATTAACATAATTTTAATGATTAAAGTCTCTAGGTCACTTAGATTATTCATTTCAAGACAATAGATATGAGATATTGT
>JBKCTJ010000198.1:0-998 GCA_046318875.1 Pseudobdellovibrionaceae bacterium
ATGTTGATGGAGTGTCTTGCTGCAGGTCGCGGAATTTCATTGCCGGCACAAGCAACAGGCGGCGCGAAATTTGTATCTCGAGTTGTTTCAGCACACGGTTTGATTCGAAAACAATTTGGTGTGAGTATCGGTCGTTTTAAAGGGATTGAAGAGCCAATGGCTCGAATCGGTGGACGGGCATACGCTTTAGAAGCCATGAGAAAATTTACTTTGGGTGCTCTTGATCAAGGGATTAAGCCACCAGTCATCACGGCACTTCAGAAGTATTATTCAACTGAATATCAGCGTCATGTCATCAATGATGGCATGGATATCATCGGTGGTGCTGGAATTTCAATGGGCCCAAGAAATTTACTCGGTGAAATGTATATTGCAACTCCAATCGGAATCACGGTTGAAGGTGCAAACATTATGACTCGAACTTTGATCGTTTTCGGTCAAGGGGCTTTGCGAGCACATCCTTATGCATATGCTGAAGTGAAAGCTTTGGGGGAAAATAACTTAGGTGCTTTCGATACAGCATTTTGGGGTCATATTGGACATGTTGTACGTAACATGTGTCGCTCAATTTTGTTATCATGGACTCGCGGATACTTAGCATCTGCTCCTGATTGTCACCCGGAGATGAAGCGTTATTTCAGAAGATTAAAGTGGGCTTCAGCAACTTTCGGAATTATGTCCGACATTGCAATGGGAACTCTGGGTGGCAAGCTGAAGATGGAAGAAAAAATCACTGGTCGTTTTGCAGATATTTTAGCAAATATGTATATCGCGACGTCCATGCTTCGCAAGTTTGAAGCCGATGGTCGAAAAGAAGGTGATTTGGCCTTTGCTCATTATATGTTGAAGTTTTGTTTATCTGAAATTCAAAAATCCTTTGATGGTATTTTTGATAATTTGAAAATTCCTGGACTGCGATGGTTTTTCAAAGGTTGGATTGGCGCATTTTCAAGAATCAATTCATTGTTAATTAATGATAATTCAAATATTGAAATTTT
>JBKCTJ010000199.1:0-4382 GCA_046318875.1 Pseudobdellovibrionaceae bacterium
AGCCTTGCTTACGCAGAAAAAATGGAGTCGCGGCATTCAAGCAGTCTTGGTTTTAAGTTTAAGCTGCTTCCTCGGTGTAGAAATATGGGCAACACAAATTCAAAATCGAATCTGGAAAAATCCCCAAAGCCTGTTTGAACACATTTTGAAATACAATCCTGGTTCAACAAAAATGATGAATAACTTGGCCATGGAATTAAGCCAACAAGGAAAAAATCAAGAAGCCAAGGAACTCTATCTTCGAGCAATTAAAACCAGCGATGAATACCCACAAACCCATCACAACTTGGCCTTAATTTATATTTCTGAACAAAACTTTAGCGAAGCTTTGAACGAACTCAAAAAAGCAATCCAATTGGACGAGGGATTTTATCAAAGTTGGACCTACACGGGCCTGATTCAGCTCCATCAAAACAAATTGAACGAAGCCGCCGCTTCATTTCGAAAATCTCTAGAAATTCATCCGACAGCCCAAGCACAAAAAGGTTTAGAACAAGCGTTGAAACCGCATTAAAATTTGGCGGCCAAACTTAAAAAAATCTTTATCAAAGGCAATAAACTAAGTAGCCTAAATAGACCACTCAAATCAGGCTTTACTGTTTTCTAAAAGTGTCAGTGATGTAATTGACTTGTTTAATGACACATTCAGTATCTACGACACTCCAGTTGCGATAAGGGAAGTTGTACACGTAGCCAACCCACTCCCAACCATTCCACTGCCAGACTTTTTGAGAGAGAACTCTATCTTCCGCAGACTGAGTTGTACGACGGGTAAAAGTGAGTAAGGGGTAGTTCAATTTCAAGCGTCCGTCGGTCTCAATTCGAATCTGTGCATCTTGTTCGAAGACACAGTTGTAAAGTCCATCGATACTGCGAACTTTACCTTTTAAAACTTCACCGGCCTGTACATCGCGTCCAGCTGGCAACTGAAAGCTAAAAAACCAATCTGTAGTTGCTCCGTTGCTGTAGAATGACCTTGTCGAGGCCGTTAGCTGACCATTGAATTCAACCAATGATAAAACCCGACCGTGACCAATACGCGCCCAGTTTCCCTCGATGGAACTAACCGCTGAGGCTTTAAAGCTAACAGCAAATATAAAAGTAAATACTAAATAACGCATATTCAACTCCTACGATAAATGAAAAATATTTATAACATCCAAGCGTATACACTGTAATTTTACAAAAGTAAATTTATTTTGCATGGTAAATAGGGCCCGTCACTGTTTAAGTAGGCCTAAAGAAGGCCCAAACCTGAAGCTAAAGGGTTTAACAAGAATTTGCAGTTTACGAGTTCAGCCTAGTGAGAAATTCCAAAAGTTGAAAAATCAACACTTGCTCTTGGATTCGGTCACCATTGAACTCGCCGTTAGCCATTACTGATTTGCAGTGACTTCTGGATTGGGTCTTTAATCTGGATATTTTACATCGATGGCCCGGCAGATAATGCCAGGCCAAAAACCTGAAATGCAAGAATCATCTTCGCCTGCAAGGGTAAAACTGTTTGCACATGAAACCAATAAAAACATTGTATGCATATTTAATTTTTTCATAAAACCCCTCTCCATTGATCTAACTCAAGCTGTCAAGCTTGTAACCTGTCAAAGTTTAGTCAGGCAGCTTTTACACGTCAAACTTGTAGACATCAAAATAGGTGATTACTCGAGAAGTAGATTAAAAAAAAAGAAATCGAGTCCGCTGATCACTTTGAGATTCAACAATAAATTTAACAATTCGGAAGTGGGTCGATCCACTCCCCTCAAAGCTTGTTGTAATGGAAATTCCAATACACCCGACAGTTCGGACAATAAAGCCACCATAACATCAGGGTTTTGAAGATGCACCGGATGAAGGTGGATTTGCAGCGTCTGCAAGTCTCCCCCTAGCCTGATCAAAAGACGCTGATCTTCAGGTAAATTGAGATCTATCATGATTGAAAGAGCGTCGGCACTGCCCCCAGCTCTCAAATAACCATTCAGCTGGTTGACTGTGTTTTGAAACTCGACAGGCGTCATTCCCTGAGACACAGTCGCAGTGCTTATAACAATAAGGGTAAGCATGGACATTAAAATTTGCTTTATGAATCTCCTCAGAAACAGAGATGCAAAGTTCGGTCCATATGATGATTGATGCTGACTGGAAAGTGGCACGATCTTGCAAAGAAAAATTCTCTAAATTTCCAAGGACCAAATCCTTCATTATACAAATCAGCAAACGGAAAAACATACCAAATTGAATTGTCGGTTAACACAAAGATAATTCGCCAAACTTAAGATCGTCTTCCGCACCAAGAGCACTCATAAAATTTGGATAAAATCGATATTTAAGCACGCCACAATTTCTGCATCTCCTGAGTCGGGCAGCTCCGTAGAGATTTTTTTAATTAAAGCTTGGACTTCTTGGCGATATTTTTTAAAAGCCTGTTTAGAAATCGAAAGCGGGGCCGTGAACATCAGCTCATCATCTGAAATCGACCGGGATTTTTCAACAGCATAGCTTCGCCAATTGAAGTGATGATTTTTCAAGAACGGAGATCCTTTGGCCACATAGGTAACCTGCGTTCCCATGCGGTAAGTGATTCCAACTTTTTCCAGAAGACTTAGCTTAAGTAGAAACTCCAAAACGATGAGCAACGCTTCTGGCGTTAAATGCATCCGGCTATCAGGTCCTAAGAGCCCTTCAGCAAAATTATTTTCCTGTGAGAAGTTTTTTGGAAAATCTTCATGAAAATCAACAGCAATCTACAACGATTGATTTGAACGACTATTTTAACTCATTTTCAATGGAGTAGTGCATGTGCGTGTCTCATCGTCTTTTCTTTTGCCTGCTAAGAAGATAACGAGAACAACGGAATCTCGGACGAAATAAATAATGCGATACTCACCAATATCGGTTCTCCGATACTGCTCATATCCTTTGAACCTCCTATGCGCGGCTGTCAAAAAAACCCTGTGGACATCGTGAATAAACTAAAAATGCTATATGATAGCGGCACAATCCTTATTTTGAAATCCCCAATTGGGTTAATGGAAAATCTTCCTTCGATCTTTGCAAGGCTAATTGTTTCGACGTTTGTTTTGGTCTTGTTTAGCATGTTGTATTTTTTCAGTGATTGTTGATAGTCCTATAGCTTGTGTAGATAAAACATCAACTCGGAAAAAAAATGATGGGGACATGACACCACAGGTTTTAACTTTTACAGAGGTAATGAGACTCAGCCTTGCTCACACCTCAAAGAACCCGTGCCATATATCTTCCAAATATTGTAAATCGGTTGATTGCCCTAAGTTGCACGTCGGTTCGGAGCGTTAAATAGTTTTAACTTAAATTTACATTTCACAGACGGAACCCAATGAAAGGAAGTTTGTTATCTATGGCTTGCTCATTGCCCCAGATGGAAATCCATTTCATTGGAACAGTGTGCCGACGTTCAACTTAGGGAAAACGATTAATTTTATAGAATAGAAAACCGAGGATGCGGGTACCACAAGTCCTAACATCCTACGAAGTTCTGAAAGTTATACTCCGTTGAATAGACATCCTATTTTTTGGCACATTTGGTAGTCGCGAGCCTAAGGTGGTCGAACACCAAGGGCTTGTGATTCAAAGGGAACACAAGATTCTTTGGCACGTCCTGCCTTTGCGTTTCTGTTTCCATTCTCTATTCCCCCTTCTTGATTGATCCTAGAATCAATGGTTTGATTGTTTTTTCTAACTTTTTGTAATTATTTGCCTTTTGCGGTATTGCGGCACTGCTTCTAAAATGGTATGCTATTGTGGTGAGGTGTTTATGGCGAGTGCTGTTCGAAAATCGACTATTTATATGAAAGATAGCCTTCATAAGGCTGTTAAAATGAAAGCTGCTGAAACTGACAGATCCGTATCTGAAATTATTGAAGAGGCCGTTGAAACCCTTCTTAAAGAAGATTTGCAAGATCTTGATGTTGTGAAAAAAAGAAGCAAAGGTCCTTTTATTTCTTATGAGCAGCTTTTGAAGAATTTGAAAAAAGATGGCCTCATATAAAATTCTCGTCCACAGAGATTTCGAAAAAGAAATCAAAAAAATTACTAAAAAAGATGTGATTCGAATTTTAGAAGCCATCGGATCCCTCGCCACTAACCCATACCAAACGGGCTCACAAAAAATATCTGGATCTGATGCATACCGAATCCGCATTGGACTGTACCGAGTCGTGTATCGAATATCTGACGGCTTGCTCATCGTGTTTATTTTGAAAGTTGCCCACAGAAAAGATGTGTATAAATAGGGGTCATAAGAAAGACAGTTACACAATAGCCGCACAAATTCTTCCATGATTCTGATCAACACCTCCTACTCGCTAAATAAACACAATTGCACAAAGTATGTCCCGGTTGTATAC
>JBKCTJ010000200.1:0-21519 GCA_046318875.1 Pseudobdellovibrionaceae bacterium
CTTGAAGATCGCTCTCGAGCATTGCCACGGTATTTGTCTCCACAAATGCGGGCTTTGCAATTTTTGCATTTTTCGAATCCGTAGTCAAAATTCGAATCTCCCTTTCGCCAAAGGCGCGCATTGCCTGTTTGATCAATCGTACTGCCTTGGTTTTGTCTAACTGCGTTTGGCCCGAGCATTGGGAATGGACGGAAAAGCTAACACCCTCGATTTTGTCTTGCTCATCTCTGTCCAAACTATTGTAAATCTCGATAGTGCAATTTTCTGATTTATATTCAAAGTCTGAAGCGATCTTCACCAGTTCCTCTGATGAAACCAATCCGCGAATTAATAAGGATTCCAGGCTGTGTTTTTGGTTTTGACAATAAATTCTGTCTGAAAGCTCGTCGTTCAAGTTTTGAATACATCGATTCACTTCGTATGTGTCAAATGTGATTGGAAGGACAAGTTCCCCGGCATAGCCAAGGAAGGTATCAGTATACGGGCGGCTGATTACCGCAAAAGCGAAGGCAGGGGCAAGAACGAAGATTGTAATTAAGATTTGTTTCATATGTAATCCTTTTTTATGTGTGAATTAAAATTATTTATTATTTGCTGCAAGTTTTTTGTGATTGCGTAGTGAATGAAATGTATGTTCTTTGACTGTGGCTTGCTCTCAGCATCAGCCTGTCCCCTTGGCCGCTGATTTCTGCAGTCCATCCGCTTAAGCTTTCGTTCACGCAAGTCGGTCGAAGTTTAAGTGATGTTAGTTTTGCTGTGCCATTAACTGGCGGTCTGGTCAACACTGCGCCGTCAGCAAGCGTGCTGGTCGATCCAGCAAAGGCGTAAGCGACTTCGAGCGTTCCCTGTACATCCGTTATCGTGACCGAACATTCACGGCCCTCAAATGCTGCTGGTGCTTGGGGCCCGATTCCAAAAACCTTGATAAACTCTTGTTCCTCCAGCGCCGCGATCTCGCTTCGGTAATTATTATTTGGTGTTAATGATACTGAGTTTTCCGAGATTGCTAAGCGACCGACGATTCGTCCATCAACAACGAAATCGTAGGCACCGGGTTTAACTGAAGCTTTCACCGTTGCAGAGTGGGGTCCCATCATCTGTATACCCCATCCACTATCCAGATCAGGTGCGCACTTGAAGTCGCCCGGTGTGGGAAGCTCGACCCGAATTTGTCCCGGGTTTCCGTTAGCTTCCGGTACAACGGCGCCGCCCGTCAGCGGACGAACTCGTGGTGTCCCGTACTGTGCGTAAGTTTGTAGTTTCAGTTCCACGAAGACCTCGGTAATTGCGCCGGCAACGGCCAATACACCGTTACTTGGCGCGGGACTTACGGTGGAGGAACTTACTTTCCATGCATCAAAAAATCCGGCGTTGACTTGTCCGCTGACTGTCAAAATTGAAATGAATGCGATCGCTTTTAAACTCATTGTTTTCATAAAGACTCCTTAGGGTTGGTTGATGTTCGTATTGGAAGATTAATGCAGCTCAATAAATCTCTCCAGATTATATTTATAAAAAAACTTGGTAGTTATTTAGTTTTATTCATAAAATGACGATAAATTATCGATATCAATGAATATTTTGTTACTCGAATAATGGATAGAAAGATTGAAAAATGCGTATCTTCGAATATCAGAGTTACCGTAAGTTTCTTCGCGCAAGGCTGAAGACACTCCCTTCACATGGACGGGGCGAGTTGACCAAAATGGCACAAGCGCTTGGTGTGCATACCACGATGATTTCCCATATCATGAAGGGATCAGCAGATTTTTCTATTGAGCAGACTTTGAAGCTTGCGGATCATTTAGCATTTAACTCGCTGGAAACAGACTACTTGTTGGCGCTCGTTCAGGTTGAGCGTGCTGGGGATCAGCGAACAAGAGCCTACTGCCAGTCGAAACTGAGCGAGCTGCAAACCCGGGCACTGGATCTGAGCGGGCGTTTGAAAACGCAAAACGAGCTTAGCGACGAGGACCGCGCGTTTTATTACTCGTCACCGACCTATTCCCACGTCAGACTTTTATGCGCGATAGAGAGATTTCAAATCTTTGAGGTTCTTCAGGCGGAAACGAAAATTCCACCCAATCGATTGCGCGGGATTTTGGATTTCCTCACAAGCCGCAAGCTTTGTGTCGAAAAAAATGGACGATTTATATACGCCGAGCTTCCAACCTACCTTGAAGCAAGTTCGCCCTTGGTGGCTCGTCACCACTTAAACTGGCGGCAGAAAACACAAGAAAAAATTGAAAATCTGCGTGCCGAAGACCTCGTGTTTACATTTCCTACCGTTATTTCTGAAAGTGATTTTCAAATCATTCGCGAAAAGCTGGTTCAATTTATTGAAGAGTTCAAAAAAATATCGGGTCCTTCGCCTTCAGAAAATCTTTACTGCTTAAATATCGACTGGCTTAAGCATCAATGAATGCTGACTTCCCTTACTCAGACTTTGATTTCTCCGATAAACAATATCGTTGTATATTTTGACGGTTAGCCGCAGAAATAATTTAATCGCTATGCAGTTCCTTTGTGCGTAATCAAAAACATTTTATTCATCAGTATTCTTTTTGCATTTAAAGACTGATCAGGGATTGAGGTTTATCTTTCTATCCATCGTGTAGCCCCGGTCTTGAGATGATTGTAATCATTCTTAAGTAATGGATCTTTGCGAGCAATTTGCACACTTGAAACAATATTCTCTAGCTTGTGTCGGTCATGCACTACAGACTTAATCTGGCCATAAATTGCAGCTATTGGATCAGCAGATTTCAAAATTTTGTCGAAGACTTGAGATTTCGTTTGGTCGTTTGAAATTAAACTAAAAACTTGTAGTGAACCAAGACGGTAAAAGTGTTCGCTAGACTGGTCGATGTCATCGAAAAACATTTGATAGTATTTATCTACAGCTTGCCAGCCCATTGCTTGCCCCAGTGCCCACAGACCAGAAAAATCGGCAAGGCCTTCACCAACTTCCATTCTAGCCTCTGCAGTTCGGCAATCCAAAATTTCATAAGCATTCCCGATGCGAACATTAGAGACAATTGCGTATCTTTTTTCACGAATCGATAGGAACTCTTTGAGCAATTGATCCCTCTGTGCAAGAATTCCCGTGCGCGCAGCAATGAATGCATTTATTAACTTTACCATCTCTTGCTGTACAAGTGTACGGATCTCTAAATTGCCGTTGTAACACTGTTCGCCTATTTTTTGACGTGCTTCATAAGCGACTATAGTTGCATAGCCTGGAAACAATCCAACACCAAACTGACGAGATTGGATATAAAAATGAAACGCTTCATGAGCCAGTAGCGAAAACCCAATTAAGTTGAACATCTCTTCGTTATTTTTGGGAAACATCTCTTTCGATTTGTCTAAAATAAATCCAACATCAAAAATAGTGATTCCACTCGAAGGGACTCGGATGTCTTTCGCTACGCAGCTTGGCTGTAGGCCGCCACAAAAATCAAAAACTTTGTTTTCAAGCTGCACGTTTTGACCGACTGTTATACTCATATTTCCTGAAGATTCTCGAAGAACCCTGCAACCAGGGAAATGGGTTGAATTTATGAGCAGCAGATTGTGATTGGCGATATTGTATTTAGAAATTCCATCCGAAGATTTTTTGACAGAATCTACCATCTTCAATATCGAGCCGACACCAGTGCCCTCCGTAATTGCGCTGCAATTTCGAGTGCTCTGGCTCCCGATGCCCGTTAACGGCTGCGCAGTCAATTTGATTGACGAAAGGACGGTTACAAAAATGAATACAATAACCCTAAATAGCATGCATAAGAAGAAGATCAAGGAGTATGCCAAAACCAAATCTTTTGCACTTGGCCGTTCGCCATCTTTAAGAAGGCTTTTAAACGGCTTTAGAGCTATGTCAGCGGCTCAGAAGGCAATGACCATTATTCCTGGCGCTACCAAATCGAATAGACAGGTTTTTAGCCTGCAAAACGGTACTTGCGGCAATTGGGGCCAAAATTTTAAAAATCAGTATCGCAAGCATTCTAGCCAATGGTGATTTTGCGGCCATAAGCCAAATCATATTAGTTCAGTCAAAAATCAGTTTTGTTGTGACTTCCTGATTTGGTAGAGCGGATTATGAGAAAAACCTCTCACCTTTTCGCACAGGCACAGGGGGCAGTTTCTAAGCACTGCCCACGATGGATTCAATTTCTGAGATTTCTTTTGGTGCGAGTTTCGTCAGATTTTCAAAACCATTTGTTGTCACACGAATATTGTCTTCGATTCGCACTCCAATTCCTCGGAGTCGAGAGGGGGCGGAGGTATCGTGAGCAGGTATGTATAATCCCGGCTCAACAGTGAAAACCATGTTTTCTTCAATACAGCGAGCTTCACCATTTTTAATGTAAAGTCCAACGTCATGAACATCCATTCCTAAAAAATGTCCGATGCCGTGAGGATAATATTTTTTGTATTCACCCGACGCCAAAGCGTCATCTTTTCGACCGTGCAACAATCCCAAACTAAACATCAAATCAATTAATAATTCAGAACCCATTTCGTGAAATCTTTTAAACGGAACACCGGGTTTGATTTCATTGATGATCTGCTTTTGGACATTTAATACACCTTGGTAAACAGCTGCTTGCTCATCCGTAAATTTTCCATTGATAGGGAAGGTCCGTGTGATATCCGCAGTGTAATAAAGATATTCCCCACCCGCGTCAATCAAAAGCAAATCTTTGTCCTGGCAAATTTGATCATTGAAATTGTAATGCAAAGTTGTGGCGTTATTTCCAGCAGCAACAATATAATTATATCCTTCGCGAGAAGCCCCATTCGTAAGAAAATGATAATTTAAAACTGCTTGAATATGAGATTCATTCACGCCTGGTTTTGTAAACTTCATGGCTTCAATGTGAGCTTTTGCCGATAGCTCCGCTGCTTTCCGCATTAAATCAACCTCATAACCCGATTTGATCACACGAAATTCGCTCATCAAATTTTCGGGATCTAAAATTGGCAAAATACCCCGGCCGGAACGGCCTGTCAGAACCTTTTGATCAAGCAGAACTTGATTCATCCAAGAATCAAATTTTGGATTTTTATTCATTCGGTAGTAAACGGCTTCGGCTTCATTTAAAAGCTTCGGTGCAATTTTTGGAAAATCATCAATAACAAAAGCCTGGTCCATTTCAAAATCTTTCACGACGCCTTCAGGACCAAAACGAAAACCATCCCAAGTTTCTCGCTCAGGATTTTTTTCGCGCACGAACATCACTTTTTCAGGACTTAATCCTGGTCGATAAATAAAAATTGTTTCTGGCTCTTCAAATCCTGTCAGATAATACAAGTTTGAATCTTGGCGATAAGGATGGGGGACGCTGCCATTTCGTATTGCTTCGGGATAAGATGTCAGAATCAGTGCTTTCCCCAGCAAAGGCTGCTTCAGCTGATCTAAGCGGGATTGAAAAATCTTGATATTTTCTTTCGGTTTTCTCATCCCGAAAGAATAACATAAAAGACCCAGGAATCAATGATCTTGCCCTGATGGCAATGGCACTTAAAAACCCTGTTTTTTTGCCCAGGCACCAACGGCTTTCTCGGCCAGATCAATGGAAGTTTTCATGATTTCTCTTTTTTTCCCGAAATCTTGCAATTGGAAATTCTTCAGATTCACCGCTATGACTTCATCAATGCCGTTTCTTTGCTTTTGGTACTGGCTTAAAATAGTACTCCACGCAATCGAGGACCCTACGTCATCTTTGACTAGCATGGCTGGCGCCTGATCAAGCACATTGACGAACAAGACGTAGTTTACACCTTTGGAGCGCATATAATCTGTTATCGCTTTGATGTCCGTCAGACCAGCTACATTTCTTTGATAAGGTTGAAACAAAGGCGGATAACCTAAACAAAATGGTAGTAACTGGGAAAGATTTCCTTTTTGCATCAAATAGGTTTGTTTTTTATCTAAATTCCAAGCTGGGCAAACAAACATATGCTTTAGATTCTCAACTCTTAAACTTGCGAAAATTTTATTGAGATCGTCTTGAACTTCAGCCACCGGGAGTGATTTTTGTGAAGAAAGAAAACTTGAAGTCAGCCATTCATCTTCTTTCATTTTCATCATTTGCCACTCGACATCGTTCACATAACCTTTTGAAGCAAAAATAGCGGCTGGCAAGGCAGCCCACTCAAGGCCGGCTATCATTTGAATCGGAATTTTTCGTTTTTGAAATTCCTTGAGGATGCCAATGTGTCCGTATGTTTTAGCTCCTCCTGGACCCAAAATTAATCCCAACCGAATTTCCTCGAAAGTTGGGTTTGGTTCCATCACTTCATCCGCGAATTCTGAAAGATCATCACTTGGCGCAAGGACTGAGCCGGAGCCAGAATCCACTTGGGGTAGTGCAGCAGATTGACCCGCAGGAGCTGATACCTGTTTGGGTGGAACAGGCTGCTGCCCAAACCTTCGAGTTTGCAAATTCGCACAACCAAAAGAAAAACACAGGGAAATTAACAATAAATATTTTTTATTTTGCAAAAACAAAGAATTCAACATTTCCATCTCCTCCAAGTTCAGATGATTGGAAATAGTCTAAGACTTGAAACCCTGAATTGTGAAGATTTTCTTTGATCTTTTTTTCAACAGCTGGATAGAACTTCGTGCTCTTCACTAAGCCCTTTCGATTCAAGGCATCTGGGCTTAGCTCGAACTGCGGTTTCACCAGTGAGAGCAACTTTCCATTTTCCTTTAGATACTTTCGTAAGTTCGGATAAATCAAAGTGGCAGAAATAAAAGAAACATCCATCACGATGAGATCGAATTTTTCCTCACTCAAAGCTGTGGCAAGTTGATCTGCATGTCGACAATTTACTTTTTCAATATGCGTTACTTGCGGATTATCGCCAATTTTTGAATCCAGCTGCCCTTGACCAACATCAAGTCCAACAATTTTTTTTGCGCCATTTTGCAAAAGAAAATCCGTGAAACCTCCTGTAGAAATTCCAATGTCTAGACAATATAGACCTGAAATATTCAACTTCAGATGTTCACAGGCGGCTCGCAGTTTTAAGCCACCTTTTGACACAAACAAATCCAAATCATTTGCTCGAACGATGATTTCATCTTCTGGCTCAAGTATCTCGGAAGATTTCTGAATAGGAATTAATTTTCCGCTTCTTCGAACAAAAACACATCCTGCTTCAATTTTTTTCTGTGCATGAGATCGCGATTTGACGAGGGACTGATCTACCAGTGCCTGATCAATTCTATTATTTTTAAGATTTTCCAAAATTTATTTTTTTCTTTCGTGATTGAATATGATCAATTGTTGCAGAAATTCAGATTCCTTAGATTGCTGTGAAATTTGCATTTCTGGTTGATTGAAGATGTTCGACAAAATCTTCAAATCTTGTTGGCACACTTCTGTGAGTTCGGCCAAGGTGGCCTGACTTGCATCAAGTCCGATCAAAGTCACCATATTCTGTTTTTCATTTTCTTCTGTATCCAAAATATCATCGGCAACTTGAAAACTATAACCCAAATTGAATCCAAAATTTCTTACCAACGCAATTGTGGAGTCGTTCAAATCAGCAATATAAGCACAACCTTCACAAGCAAGCTGAATCAATCTTGCAGTTTTTAAGTGGTGGATTTGCTGCAAGACTTTCAGTTGATCTTTGCCGTCGGCAATGGAGTGGCATGTTTCATCGAAATGAATATCCATGACTTGCCCTGTGATCATTCCATTTAAACCAGCATTACTGGATAAAATTTGGATCAGTTTTGGAACAGCTTTCGAGTTTGCAATAAAACCGAGTTCGCCAAATGAATCAGTCAATAAAGCGTCACCCGCCAGCAGAGCCGTGGCCTCGCCAAAGCGAATGTGATTTGTAGGAAGACCGCGGCGCACATCGTCGTTGTCCATGCACGGAAGATCATCGTGGATCAGCGAATAAGTGTGAATCATTTCAATGGCAAGAAGCCACGACAAGACGTCTTCTTTTTTTAACTTCATGAGTTTAGCGACTGCCAATCCAACCACGGGACGAAAGCGCTTTCCTCCGTTAAAAAAGGAATATTCCATAGATTCTAAAAGTTTTTTGTAGGAAGTATCCTTCGATGAGTTGCCGAGAATAGTCGAAAGTTGTAACGACTTTTGTTCAAAACGCTGTTTTGCAAAAATCTCAAATTGCCTTTGAAATTCTGCATAACGACTTTGAAACGATTCAGACGAGTTATGCATTTTCGCCTGATTTATTTTCAGGTCGAAAATCTTTAGTCATTGGCTGACCGTTTTCATCCACGGATAAAAGCAACTTGACCTGCATTTCTGCTTCATTGATTTTCTGGTGACATTCACGGGACAACTTCACACCCTCTTCAAAAAGTTTCAAAGATTGATCTAGACCCAACTGACCCTTTTCCATTTTTAAAACAATTTCTTCGAGTCGGCTGATTTTCTTTTCAAATTCCATCAGTCATTTCTCCTTTTTGAATGTTGATGACACTTAACTGAAGCTTTCCATCTTTCAAAGTCGCATGAATTTGATCATTCACTTGGACTTGGGAAATGGACTGAATAACTTCGTGCTGACCAGATAAAATAGCGTAGCCGCGATCCACCACTTTCAGTGGGCTTAAAGAATCAAGGATTTGCATAAAGCGGGTCACATCTTTTTTCTGTGACATCAATTGATTTTTTACTGTCTGCCCAAGCTGCATGTATAAACTACTTACAACTTGTTTCATATTTTCCACCAAGTGCGTTGGATCCGGTAATCTTTTTTCAAATAACTTAATTTCATATTTTTTCTGAGCAAACTGCTGAAGCAAAATCATTTCCAAACGCCGCATCAAATCGTCATTTCGCAAGCTTAAATCCTGCAAATACTTTTGCGGATCAACAAGGCTTCGTGATAAGAAATCGATTTTTTGTATCAGCTCTTTCACTTTCCTAGAAATTGCAAAACCCAAAGATTTTTGAATTTCAGAAAGTCTTCGCTTTAATTCTGCAGAACTTTGAGCCACAAGCTCTGCAGCAGCAGAAGGTGTTGGCGCTCGCAAGTCTGCAACAAAATCACAAATTGTAAAATCAATTTCATGTCCCACTGCTGAAATGACTGGGATGGAACAATGGGCAATATCTCGAGCCAGCAGTTCATCATTAAAACACCACATATCTTCGATGGAACCACCGCCACGACCTAAGATAATAACATCAACATTTTTTATTTTCTGAGCTTTGGCAAAAGCTTCCCTGATCACTGGAGTAGCTTCTGCTCCTTGGACAAGGGTGGGAACAACGATCACTTCCAGTTGTGGTGCCCTGCGACCCAAAATATTTAAAATATCTTGAATTGCTGCACCTGTTGGCGATGTCACGATAGCAATTCGAGAGGGATGAGTTGGAATTTGTTTTTTTCGAGAGGGATCAAAAAGACCCTCATTTTTGAGCTTGATCTTTAATTGTTCGAAAGCTTTTTGCAAAGCTCCTGCACCCACAGGGTCCATGTAATCACACAAAATTTGATAATTACCACGGGGTTCATAAACACTGATTCTTCCACGGACGATAACTTCCATACCGTCTTCAGGGCGGAATTTTAATTTGGAATTGTAGCAGCGAAACATGACAGCACTGATCTGTGATTTTTGGTCTTTTAAACTAAAATAAAAATGGCCCGAACTGTGTGGTTTAAAATTTGATATTTCAGCTTTGACCCATACAGTTGCGAAGTTCCCTTCCATCAACTGCTTTATTTGCAAATTCAGCTGTTCGACGGAGAGCGGTTTAGACTGGGGCTCGGGAGTAAATTCTAACATCCGACATAAACTATTGTCACAGCACAGACGAGTCAACCCCTACTGAATGCTATCACTAATTTGATTATAAAATCCAAAGATTTTGCAGCGACCATAAACTGCCAACGATCAAACATGTCAAAGCAAATTCCCTACGCATCAGCAGTTGCTGAAAAGCGTCTGACTTTTGTTTCGATGCCAGATCACGGATCAGGGGAATTTCAAGCATAAAGGTGACAAGGGCGCCATAAAACAAAACAAAATATGGAAAAAAATGATCAATACTTTGTATCATTGGCTCTGGCATAGTCTGTAATCGGCATTTCTCACCATGAGATTGAGTCTGGTTCCATTGACGAAAATCATCACTCCACATATACTCGAACAAAGGGTTCGTTGGTGTAAATCTCATCGAAAATAACCTTACAAGCATAACAATAGGGAGCTGTCCCTGACAATGGTGTGCAAGCTCAACTCGTATTGAGAAGCCTAAAGTTGTTACCATGGCTACCCACCTTGTGACCTAAGGTTATCTTTCAGAGTGGCGGACGAGCCTTTTCTTTTTTCTCTCTCCTTTGGTCCAGTTTATAGATCAAAGTCTTAAGACTTTCGGACATCATCCGAAAGTTGAGTACGGGAGAGATGAAATGAAAAACCCAACTCAAATTTTAAAAGTTCTTGCTCTGATGTGGGTCGCTTTATTTATATGTCACTGCACTTCAGTGGAAGTGGATGAGCGCTCACCAAGTTCTGTTCCACCGATGGTTGGAATGCCTGAAAAAGTAAAAGTGACCGGCTATTTATCTGAGCCTAAAGTGATTGAAGGCTATTTAGTGACAATCCATTTTATAAAAAATGAAGAAGAAATGTGGTACTTCTCTTTTGGTTGCTCGAAAAACCCCGAACAAAAACATACTTTTGAAGTTTATTTTAAACCTTATCTACAGCCTTCTGATCTTGAACAAACAGTAGATACAGCGCAACTCAAAGACTCTCAATCTTTTGAAAATAAAGAATCCTGTGATCAGGCATTTTCTCGCATGACTCAAGCTAGCGCTGAAAAACCAGTATGTTTGCTGAATGATCAAAATGGATTTTTAGTTTCTGAATGTCCTCAAAATTTGCCTCGAAGATACCGCGAGGCGAGAGGGCGACTGTAAAAGCAAGAGTTTTTAAACATCCCGAAGGTAATGACTCAAAATGAAATCTCCCCAAATGTTCACCGACAATTAAATTTGAGGAGATTTTGCGTTCAAAAGTGCTTTAATTCATGCGTGTCACACGTCTCATTTTTCGAAAAATTCCAAATTTGAATCAGCTGAAACGATCTATTTTTCAAATTTTTTCATCATCTTACCTTAAAAATAAGCCGATAGATAACTAAGTGAAAACGTCATATTTTTCAGTTATTTTCCTTTCCCTATTTTTCCTTGGATGTGTCAAGGGACTTGAAACTGCGGTGCCAACAACAGCAGGGGTCACCGTTGCAACTTCGGAATCTGAATATTGCAGCACTGTTACCACCTACGCTACGGCAACGACTGTCACCGGTTCTGCACAATTTTATTATCGTGCTCTGAACACGACGACAGGTCTGACAGGATCTCCAGTAGCAGAAGTCATTAAATTTGCCGAAGTTCGCGCTGTGAACTCTTCGGGCACAACTGTACAATGTGGCACTACGGCAATTGATGGATCAATCAATTTGAATTTACCTCGAATTGCTGGAACTTATACAATTTATGTTTACTCTAGATCTTTGAACAATTCGGTCAAAGTCAGCGTTTTAGAAGATCCCGCAAGCAATGCACCCTATTCGATTAGCGGCACGGTCACCATCACTTCAGCTTCGGTCACTGAAAGCCTTGGGACTCTTTACGCCTATGCGCGAACTGCCGAATCAGCAAAAATTGAAGGTGGTGCTTTTAATATTCATTACAATATCTGGAATGCAAATCAATATTTGCGCGCAAATTCTGGCAATACCTCTTTTGTTGCACCAAAAGTAACTGTCTATTGGAAAGCGGGTTTCAATCCCTATTCGTATTTTGGTTCACCAACAAGCTTGATTTCATTTTATCAATCTGGGCAACGAAAACTATACATTCTAGGTGGCTATAACGGAAATGTTAAAACCGTCGACACAGATCATTTCGATAACTCGATTATTCTTCATGAATACGGGCACTTTTTAGAAGACGTCTATGCTATTTCAGAGTCACCTGGCGGATCACACTCTGGCGCAGCGACGATTGATCCAAGACTAGCTTGGAGCGAAGGCTGGGCCAATTTTTTCCAAGCCGCAGTGCTTGGAAGCCAGTTCTATATTGATACTCAAGGATTCTCTAGTGACCCAAGTGAAACTGGAGAGTCGGGAACTATTCTTATCAAATTTGATTTAAAACAAAATGGCGCGACTTCGACCTATGATCCAGTGACTACTTTAAACGAAGGTGTGTTCCGCGAAGTTTCCATCTCTCGTGCACTGCTCAAAACAATCAGTCCAACCACAGACACCTACGGCGCAGGAATCAGTTTCGAAAAACTGTGGAGGGTTTTCTCGAGCACAACAGCGGGCTTTGCAAATACAGGTTTGAATTTTAGAAATATTTCTGGATTCTTTAGTTACCTTTCGCCAATTATTTCCGCTGAAAGCCCTGGAAACGTAGCAAATTGGACGAGCGTTCGTTCTAATGAACAGCAGGCCATTGCAAACATCGAGTACGCAAATCCTGTCACATCGGCAGCAACATGCAGCGCTTACCCGAAAAACATGTCACCAATTGCAGATTTTAATAGTGGCGACGGCAACGTGGTGAACGATATTCAAAATCGATTAAGATCAAATGACTATTTCGATTTCTATCACGATGGAAGCAACCAATCCGTTAAACTCATTTATAACCAAGTGACAGGAGTCACTATTGATTTGGATTTAGTGGTCTATAGAAAAGATTATATAGAATATGAAGATTCCTATGAAAACTATTATGGGAATACAAATCCAACCATTGCAGTTCGAAGCCGAAGAATTCCAGCTCTTGATTCAGGAACAGAGATAGTCAGTTTCAATGGATTAGCTGCTGGTAATTATTTAGTGAACGTCAAAGCAAACAGTTACAACAAACTCAGCGCACAAATGAATGGCCAAGCAGAATACTCACTCAAGTTGGTGAAATCGACGGAGACTTTTTTATGTCCGACAAATTAAAACGTTTTCAACACTATATTGTCTTTTCTGGTTCGATAGTGACTCTGCTAGGGCTGGGATTAATTCAACCCTTGATTGTTGAAAAAATTCACAGTTCTGTTTATGATCGAAAACCAGCGTCCTTGCCGGCAGCAGGAAAAAATCTTCCTCCAAAGAGCTTGCCTGTATTAGAAAAACTGCAACCCATGGTTCAAGTTAAAATTAATCATCAACTTGAAATTCCAGAAACTGGCGATGACGAAGTTTTATTAGAAGCTTGGGTTAAAGTAAATACTGACATTCAAGATGAAGTCGTTCACTTCGAATGGAAACTAGATCCAGGGATTCAGGTGATCGAAGGCGATGTATCAAGCGAACTTTCGAATATGATTGCTGGTGAATATCGATATCTTTCACTTCGCGTTTATGGTTTCAGTAAGGAATCGCAAAAGCTTGCTATTCCAACTGCCTCATTGGAACTACGAGGAGACCAATTTGGACATTCTAGCCAATACAATTCAAGACAAGAGGATTCATTTGAATTCCTTGCGCCCATGGTGCAAGAAGAAGCAGAAAAACTGAACATTGCTAATGCTCGAAAAGGGCGTTTGCAAAGGTAATTTAGCTTTAGTAAGGAATCACTTCAATCAGTGGATTAAATTCGTCTTTCAAAATTCCTTCGATTGCCATCAAAGTTCCAGAAGTCGAACTTGGGCAAGTGCCACATGCCCCTTCATAATGCACATAAAGCTTATTGTCTTCGTACTTTGTGACAGTAATATCACCACCATCGCCTTGTAAGCCTGGGCGCACGGTTCGATCTAGAATTTCTTCAATCTGTTGAAGCTCCGGAGACAGGCTTGATCGAGCAATTTTTTTCTCGTCCACTTTTGTTTGATTTGGATTATGGATTGGCATTCGAGTCTGAATGACAGAAACCACTCCTTCGTGGATAGCTTCCACATCAGCATCAAAATTATGGGTAATTGTAATTACATTTTGAAAAAAATGAACTTGGCGGATTCCTTCAACTTGAAATAGTGACGAAGCTAAAATGTTGTTTTTGGCTTCATCAGCTTCAACATAAGTTGCTTTGCCTTCTGTTAAAACTGGCCGATCCAAAATAAACTTCCAAGCATTTGGATTTGGTGTGGGCTGAACCTGGATTAAAACTTCGCTGGAAGAGCTTGGAGTTGAATTTTCGTTGGTTGAAGTCATCTTGTCCCTCTTTCTAACCTAATATTTGTATTGCTTTGGACAAAGCTGTTTGGAATTTTTGGATATCGTCAGAATTATTATAAATTGAAAAAGACACTCGTAAAAAACCAGTCAGATCAAATCTTGCTAAAAGTGGCTGTGCGCAGAGGTGCCCAGCGCGAACGGCAATCCCCTGTTGATCAAGCAGAGCAGATAAATCTGAATGATGAATGCCTTTGACTGCGAAGGAAGTAATAGCTCCTTTATTTTTAGCATTCCCGAAAATGGTGATTTTTGGATTTTGTAAAAGCTGATGTTCAAGGTCGGTCCTTAACTGTGTTTCAAAGAAATGAACTTCATCAATAGAAAAACTTTTGAAAAAACGCAGTGCTTCGCCCAAACCAATTACACCAGCAATGTGAGGAGTTCCCGCTTCAAAACGCATCGGTCCATCTTGATAAGTCGTCTTTGCAAAAGTGACTTCCTTGATCATGCTTCCACCTGAATGAAAGGGTTTCATTTGTGCAAGATGCTGCTTTTTAGCTACTAAAGCACCAACTCCAGTGGGACCAAAAATTTTATGTCCAGAAAAAACCAAAAAGTCCAAATCAAGGTCACGAAAGCGAATGGTCTTTTGTGAAATCAACTGAGCAGCGTCAGCTAAGACAAAAGCATGAACATCATGGGCAGCAGTAACAATTGATTTCAAATCAGGAATGGTCCCTAAAACATTTGAACATCCCGAAATCGAAACTATCTTGGTTTTTGAATTGAGTTTTTTATAAAAATCTTCCATGTCGACTTCGCCTTGATCATTTATTTTGACCACTTGAAGTTTGGATTGAGTTTTCTCGCATAGAATCTGCCACGGAATAATATTCCCGTGGTGTTCAAATTCAAATATTAAAACTTCATCACCCGAAGTGAGCTTCAGCTCGCCAAAACTGGAAGCAACCAGATTAATACTTTCAGTGGTGCCGCTGGTAAAAACGACTTCATCCACATCGCACTGAACGAAATCGGCAATTTCTTTCCGTGTATTTTCAAAATTTTCAGTGGCTTGATCACTCAAAAAATGTGCTCCACGATGAACATTGGCAGTTTCGAAAGAATAAAAGTGATTCATTCGATCAATGACTGATTGTGGCTTTAGCGTTGTTGCCGCCGAATCAAAGTATACCAAATCATGTCCATGAATTTTTTGCTTCAAAGCTGGAAACAAAGAACGGGCATCTTGGATTTTCATGACTTTGACACTTTCGTTTTTTCAAACTTCATTTGGTTCAATTTATGACTGACTTGATCCAGTACAAACTCTTGAATCACTGGAAATTCTATTTGATAAATCAATTCTGAAACATGACCAACGCTGAGCATTTGGATGGCTTTTTCTTCTGAAATTGCACGGCTTTGGAAATAAAAAATTTCATCCTTGTTCAGCTGACCTGTGGTTGATCCATGGGTTGCTTTCACATCATCAGAATAGATTTGCAGTTGAGGTTTACTGTTTGCTTCTGCTCTGGGGCTGAGAAGTAAATTTTTATTCAGCTGTTCTGAGTTGGCCTTCTTTGCGCCCTCACCTATGACAATCATTCCATTGAAATTAAACTTGGACTGGTCACCTAAAAGTGATTTGACAGTTTGCTTGGTTAAACTGCCGCCTTCAATATGTCTTAGTTGAGTATAAATATCAGCCAATTGATTTTCGCTCAAAATAGCCATGGCATTTGCTTCAACTAAAACATCAGAATGTTGAATGTTTGAAACTAAATTTTGTCTGTAATTTTGTGCGCCTAGCGAAACTGTCAAATGCCGAATCTGCGCGCCCTTTTCAGTGGAGACTTCGATGTCTTCAATCAGTGTTGCATCTTTTCCCAAGCTTTGAATTCGAATCAAATCCACAGAAGCATTTTCTTTGACTGTAATTTTGTGTCGCAATTGTCTAAAAAAATCTGACCCTTGGGACTGATCAAAATAGATCACTTGGGTTTTACTGTTTTTTCCAATGATGATTTGTATTTCCTGATGCTGCTGAGTTGCTAAAGCATTCACGAAAAGCTCATGAATTAAAATGGGCTTTGAAAGACTGACATTATCGGGAATTTCAAGAACTATGGCTTTTGTTGAAAGTGAACGAAATAAATGACCCAAAGAATTTTCATTTCTCAAACCTTCAACAGATTGATCAAAGCGCTGATCTTGAATTTTTAAAGAAAATTGATTCGAATTTTCATTCGGTGGCGACTGCTGCAGTTCCTGATTAAGAAATCTCCAAACAAAAAAGCGATTGGGATTGTAATAAACCGCATCTTTTGAAGTCAGACCAAAAGCACCTGCTGCCATGGAAATTTTAGAAAGCTCAGTGACACCTTCTGCCAAGGGTTTGTATGTGGATTGAGCGAAATGGTTCCAAGAAAAGTATTTCCAATCTTCTTGTTTAGCTGTGGGTAGACCCATCTGAAAGAATTGTTCCAAGCTTTCAAGCCGTGATTTTTTTTCATCTGGAGAAATGGATAAGCTTTGAATGTATTTTCTGGATTCAGAAACAAGATCTAATGAAGAAGCCAATCATAGCCCCTTTCTTCAAGCTTGAGCGCCAAGGAAGCATCGCCGGTTTCGATAATTTTTCCGTTGGCAAGGACGTGAACGAAATCTGGTTTAATGTAATCAAGTAAACGCTGGTAATGGGTAATCAGCAAAATCGCATTGTTTTTACTTTTAATTTTATTCACCCCATCCGAAACTGTTCTTAAAGCATCGATATCCAGACCCGAGTCGGTTTCATCCAAAATTGCTAACCTTGGGGACAACACTGCCATTTGCAGAATTTCATTTCGCTTTTTTTCTCCGCCAGAAAAGCCGACATTGACAGGTCGCTGTAAAAAATCTTTTTTCATGGAAACGATTTCAAGTTTACGATCGAGGTATTTTGAAAAATCGTCTTCACTCATTGGCTCAGAACCTTGATGTTCAAGGATTGAATTGAATGAAGTGAGAAGAAACTGAAAATTCGTCACACCTGGAACTTCAATAGGGTATTGGAAAGCAAGGAAAATACCTTCTTTGGCGCGTTCGTCTGCTTCGAGATCGAATAAGTTTTGTTTCTTTAAGTTGATTTCATAAAGAACTTCCCCACCTGTAACTTCGTAGGAAGGATGGCCAGCTAAAACTTTGGAAAGCGTGCTTTTGCCAGAACCATTCGGTCCCATAATCACATGCACTTCGCCTGGAGAAATTGTCAGATCAATTCCTTTGAGAATTTCTTTTCCGTCAATCTGTGCATGCAGATTTTTAATTTCAATTAAGCTTGCCATTTTTACCTTTCGCTTTTTTGCGATTTTGTTAACCAAATATTGGTTAGCCAACGCTGTCTTCAAGTTTCATTTCGATTAACTTCACCGCTTCAACTGAGAATTCCAGCGGCAGCTCCTTAAACACCTCTTTACAAAATCCATTCACTAACATGGAAATAGATTGCTCTTTATTCAATCCCCGCGACTGCAAATAAAACAATTGCTCTTCAGAAATTCGAGAAGTCGTTGCCTCGTGTTCAATTTGTGCAGTTTGATTTTTGACTTCTAAATACGGATACGTATGCGCTGAACATTGGTCACCCACGAGCATTGAATCACACTGAGAATAATTTCTTGAATTCACAGCCGATGGCATAATTTTTACTAAACCGCGATAAGCATTCGAAGATTTTCCCGCTGAAATTCCCTTAGAAATAATGGTGCTTTTTGTATTTTTACCAATATGAATCATTTTAGTTCCAGTATCGGCTTGCATCATATCGTGAGTTAAAGCTACGGAATAAAAAGCACCTTCGGAATAATCACCCTTCAGAACTACAGATGGATACTTCCAAGTGATTGCTGAACCTGATTCAACTTGGGTCCAAGATATCTTCGAACCATCACCCTGGCATATGCCACGTTTTGTAACAAAATTATAAATCCCGCCTTTGCCTTCTTTGTCTCCAGTATACCAATTCTGAACTGTGGAATATTTAATTTCTGCGTTCTTCTTTGCCACCAGTTCAACCACTGCAGCATGCAATTGATTTTCATCTCGCTGAGGCGCCGTGCAGCCTTCCAAATAATTCACAAAAGAGTCTTCTTCTGCAACAATCAAAGTTCGCTCAAATTGCCCTGATTCTTTGGCGTTGATCCGAAAATATGTGGACAGATCGATGGGACATCGAACACCTTTTGGAATGTAACAAAAGGAACCGTCGGAAAACACTGCCGCATTTAAAGCAGCATAGTAATTATCCGTGAAGGGAATAACTGTTCCAAGGTGACGCTTGATCAAATCGGGATGTTTTTGCAAAGCTTCAGAAATCGAGCAAAAAATAACTCCAACTTTGTCTAAAATTTCGTTGTGAGTTGTACCAATAGAAACTGAATCAAAAACCACGTCCACGGCAACTCCGGAAATTCGCTTTTGCTCTTGCAAAGGAATTCCCAATCGTTCAAATGTTTTTAAAAGTTCCGGATCAATTTCATCGATACTTTGAGGCAAATCAGTCTTTTGCTTCGGAGCAGAATAATACACAATATCTTGAAAATTTATTTTTGGATATTTCACATGGGCCCACTCGGGCTCAGTCAGGGTTAGCCAATGCCGGTAAGCTTTAAGCCTGTAATCCAACATCCAATCAGGCTCATTTTTTTTTCGTGAAATAGTCACCACAACTTCTTCAGTGAGCCCTTTACCCAGAGCATCCGTTTCGATGTCTGTGGAAAATCCATATTTATATTCATAGTCTTGAGCGAATTTTCCTTCAGACATTTTTTTCTCCCAATAATTCGTCAAGTTTTATATTCTGGTAAAAATCGTTCATTTTTGAATTTAACCGAGACATCGGACTCAAAATATTGCAGCTTTTTTGAATTTCACAGTGAGCCATCTGATCCTGACATTTGACAGCTACAATAGGTCCATCAATGACCTCAACTAAATCTTTCAGGGTCATTTCGTGCAGATTTTTTCCAATTCGGTAGCCACCTTGAACACCGCGCTCCACATCCAACAAATTTTTTTGAGCTAGAACTTGCAACACGCGGGCAATGACATCGAAGGGTGCATTGATTCGCTCTGCAATATCTTTTGCTGAGAGCTTTTCGGACGCTGCCATTTCATGGAGAGTCTTTAAAGACATCAAAGCGTACTCAATTTTTTTATTGAGTTTCATCATAACAATGCTCCCCAGGCAGTTTTTTGGTGAAAAGTCAGGTCAGCAAACCCGATCTCGGAAATGCAAGCTAAATGATATTTTCAACCATGACAAGGGAAATACGATAAAAAAGATCGTATATAAAAATTCAATGATTTTCATCAGTTATCATATATACTTTTCGGTCTATGCGATTATTACTGATCAGTTTGTGTTCATTAATTTTATTGGGAATGATGTTGGCAACTGCAAGGTTCTGGGGCCTCGGTATTCCTTATCAAGAATTCAAACATGATTTTTTTGAAAAACGTGCCCTCTATACTTTAAGGGTAGAAAATTTGGGGCAAGCTGCCGATGCCATAAAAGCCGACCCAGATGTGGTGTTGTGGATCGATGTTCGAATCACCAAAGATCAAAAGCTGATTGTTCTTTCCCCGGAAACATCCCAGTCCTATTTAAAAAAAGAAAGTATCGGATCCGAATTCATCGGGAGCAAAGTCCACTATTATAACTGGAGTCTTCTCAAAAGCCTATTTGTTGAAGCCAAATTTCTTTCTGATTTTGTTTCCCAATTTCCCCAGCAAAGATTCATCATTAACGTGATTGATAACCAATACCAGATTGATGAATTGGTTGTGAGTGAACTGAAAGCACATTCTCCGGAAAAAAGATTTTTGATCCAAAGCGAAACAGACATCATCATTAAATCTGTAAAGGAACGAGAGCCTTTTTGGTTGTATGGAATGTCCCTCCCTGAACTAACAAGACTAGTCACTTTTTCTTCTATCGGGCTTCATCCAGCAATTTCTGTCCGAGGAGATGTCCTGATCACTCCTTTTAAAATTCATCAAAGAAATTTTATGAATGAAGAAGTGTTATTGGAAATGAAGCGTCGAATGAAAAAAATTCTCCTCGGGCCCCTTAAAAATGATGCGGACATGAACCAAGCTGCAAGCCTATTTCAAAAAAATTTAATTGATGGTTTCATCATAGAAAACCCAAAACAAATCAAATTGATCTCAGCACAAATCGGAGCCATTAAATAAAGATGACTCGATGATTTGTGCCTGCTAGCATTTTAGACTTGGGGAGTCTGAAATGAATACTGCAAACACTGTGAATATCAGCGCCTTTGATTCGATTATGCACGCAAGTCTAGTTGTGCAACTGACTTTAATTTTACTTATTTTACTTTCCATCGCTTGCTGGACGGTAGCGTTTTCCAAATGGAAATCATTTCGCTCCATTAGGACCGCAAATGAAAAATTCATCACAAAGTTTTGGAAAGTCAGCTCTCTTGATTCCCTTTACGAAGACATTGACGAATACACAGGGTCTCCTTTGGCAGAAATGTTCAAGACTGCTTACGTCGAAATGAAAAAAATTGCAGATGCCCCTTCTCTAAAACAAGAAAACAGCAATAGCTTGCTTGGACATGTAGATAATTTAGAGCGAGTCCTGCGCAGAACCATGGAAACTGAAATGGCGGATATGGAATCTCGATTGAGCTTGATGGCTACAACGGGCAGCACTGGACCTTTTATCGGATTATTTGGAACGGTCTGGGGCATCATGAGTTCATTTCAAAAAATTGGTGCGACAGGCAGTGCCAGTCTAGCTGTGGTTGCTCCAGGAATTTCAGAAGCATTAGTAGCGACTGCCATTGGATTGGCCGTCGCCATTCCAGCAGTCAGTTTGTACAATCATTTTGTTAGCCAAATAAAAAAGCAAGAAATTGAAATGAGCAATTTTGCCACTGATTTCTTGAACATTGTTAAACGTAACTTTTTTAAAACGTAGGAGTCAGATCCATGGGCATGCAAACCGGTTCTAGAAATTCCAAAACCGTGCTCAGTGAAATCAACGTGACTCCCCTCGTAGATGTCATGCTTGTTCTTCTGATTATGTTTATGGTGACGGCACCGATGATGCAGCAAGGAATTGATGTTGATTTGCCAAAAACCTCTTCCACCGGTGTGGAAGTTTCTGAAGATCCCTTTGTTTTGGTTATTGAAGCCGGCGGAAAAATCGTCGCTGGAAAACAACCTGTGCCATTGGTTGAATTGAAAGAAAAATTGAAGGCAATTTTCACAACTCGAAAAAATAAACAAATTTACATTCAAGCAGATCGAAAAGTGGACTACGGCATCGTTGCGGAAGTCATGGCTGAAACAAAAT
>JBKCTJ010000201.1:0-13700 GCA_046318875.1 Pseudobdellovibrionaceae bacterium
ATTTTTCTCGTAATAACTTCGAAGTTCTGTTTCGCTGACAACAGTTTTCAAATTTTCAGACCGGAGCGAGATAAAACTGCGGGCAATTAATTTTTCTTTTAAACGCTGTTCTATTTCTTTGTCCGTACGAATTCCTAAAGCTTCAAGCTCATTGCTGGCAGACAGACTTTTTTTTAAATCTTGCATCAAGGCTTCATCATAACTTGAATACTTAAAAGTTTCTGCTTCTAAAACTGCAACTTTTTCTAAAATAGTTTTTGAAACGTCGTCAAATTGCACATCTTCAGTTGAGACAGCAGGAGTTTTAATCTTTTGATTTTTCTGAATTGCTTTCTCGATAACTTTAGAAACTTTCACATCACGCAAAGTGATGATTTTATCATCCTCAAGTCGAGCCATCGTGGAAGCCACTAATTTTGCGTCTTTGGGAATAACCAGCGCTGAGGATGCCTGGCAAATAAAAATTGTAGCGTACAATAAAAATGCAGAAGGCCATGATTTCATCTTCAACAGCATTCCCTTGAATGAAGGAAAAATCAATATCTTCCTCAACTCTGCTCGTTACACCGAGGTTATAAAGTCCTCGGTGTCTCTTGAATTCAGGGAGTACCGGATCTTTCTAGAAAGTATATTTACCTGTTAAACCGACAATGTAGTAATTCAGTTTTTCGAGCTTGGTTCCATAAACCTGTTGGTTTTGATAATACACACTTCTTCGCGTCTCTGACTGATTTGTGATGTTGAACATGTATTTGAAATCTAATCCCAAAGACATCTGGTCACTGACTGCTAAATCGACTCCAGCAGTTAAACCCAAATCGATGGCAGTGGAAGTCGCAGAATTATCTTGATCTGGCGCTGTGCTATAAAACTGGTTTGATGAAAACGCATATTGGCGGTAGCTATATTGAGCCAACCCCCCAATGGATGGGCGGACCGTCGAATTGCTCAGTTCAAATTTCGCAGCGATACTTCCCGCATATTGAGTTGCATCGATAAATCGTGGAAACACAAATCCATTAGCATCTTGATATTGGCGTTCGATTTCGTAAGTGGCATAAGTAAAACCACCTTCAATCGCAAGGCCTGAGTCATTTCGTGATCCCAACACAAAACCAAGGGCATAATTTCCCCTGACGTTTTTTGCTTCTGGCACATCTGTCATTCCTAAAAACGCTCCGAAATATTTATTTCTTGCTGGTTTTTCTTCAACAGTTTTTTCGGAGTCTAAAGCAGCTCTGATTTCCTCACGAACGACATCGCGAGTATTTTCTTCAGGAGCAACTTGATTGACGATCACTGGTGTCGGAGCTGGAGTTGCTTCAACTGGAGCTTGAGGGACATTACTGACTGCTTGCTGTTGAATTTGTTGTTGCATTTGTGGCTGAATTTGTGGCTGCTGCTGCTGCTGTTCTTCGCTCAAAGTGTTGAACTTGTCGCCAAAAAGCACATTCGCGCGTCTTTTTTCGTCTTCCATACGGGAAGTTTCAAGCTTCTCAACAATTTTTTGCTCTGTCTGCAATTCAGCATCTTGCCTTGCTCGACGAATGCGTTCTGCATTTGATTCAGTCAAGGGCGACGCTTCAATAATTGTCGTCGGTTGCTTTTGCACTTGGGCGCCAGCCTGCTGCTGACTATTGTTTATATAGATAGGAGGAGCTGCTGGCGCAGGAGCGATTTGGCCACCACCCTGTGGAGCATATCCACCACCTTGCGGTGCTTGTTGCGTTTGGTAGACCTGGTTCAGCTCTGTATCAACGTCTGCACCCACGTCATACTGAGCGTAAACATTTAAACAGCTCAAGGTCGCCATCAAGATTAAATTGCTTCGAACTAAATTCATTTTTTTCATAAACGTACTCCTGATTTCTTTTTTCAACATCAAACCCTTAAGCAACCTTAGTGCCAATTTTTATGCGAAACAGCATTTCTGATCATATTATTGAATTTATTGAGGATTTGATTGAAGCAAACAAGATGACTAAAAGGAACAGAGGGCTCAAATTTGACTAGTTTTTAGATAGACCCTGTATTTTTTTTATTTGGTGGTTGTCAAAATACGGAGCTTTCATTACTTTCAGTGCCTATTCAAAGTGGCTCGGTGGTGGAATTGGTAGACGCGCTGGACTCAAAATCCAGTATGAGCAATCATGTGCGAGTTCGATTCTCGCCCGAGCCACCATTAGTCAGACTGTTCGAACACTTATCTGATGCAGAGTTTAACGAAGAATTGAGAAGATTTGGGAATCGATAAAATCGTATGACTTTTCCCGTTGATGTCGTTCGCGGGATCTTCATTGTTTGAATTGTTGCTATAACCGCTTAAACTCCTTCTGACAATTCTGGGATCATTGTTTTTTGTTTAGCATCGGCGTTATTGAAATCGCTTGTTAACAACATAAGCGCCCATCAATTTTATAAATAAATTTAGTTTTTATGAAATAAAATTTGTGAGATGAAAGTACATCTTACCCGAAAATGCCTTCATCCTTTTAAAATTCAGAAAAAAGCGGCTTCTGGCCAGTTAAGCCCAGCTGCGCAAGAAGTCTTCCGACTGCCTTATCTGATGCGAGACTTATTACTTTTGCTCAAGGTTTATGGTAGCAGTATTCAAAGGCTTTGTGGTTTGGCCTTTCTTGTTCAAAGAGAAGCCTGTTTGTAAAGTCTTTAGATCCCTCGAAAAAGCTGTTTCAGCTTTGGACTTCTTTTGTCTTTGAACTGGATTCAACAAGTAGATTTATTCAATAGTGACTTTGAGAACTGCTTTGCAGATCAACTTGAAATTCCAATGAATAAACCTATCTTTGTTTTATAGAATCATTTTGCGGGGGCCTCAGGGTGTTCAGACTTACTTTACTTCGAGGAACTGTGAAGGCTTCAAGAACGGCAACACCGGCACTTGTGAGAATACTGGATCAAAGGAAAAATAAAATGACTCAAGACTCATAATGGCAGCTTCAGCAATAACGGTTCCAGTAAAACTTCCTTTGTAGCGTCCATGGATCATTGGGGCATTTAACAGAAGATGCTCGTAGCTTACGTTCCGGGTTTCTGGGCGGCAGCTTGCATCGTACATTGGGCCCAGAGCGCTTTCAATGAGCGCGGCTTCTCCCACAACAGAGTCACCAAAGGCTTTAGGGTTCGTGCTTTGTCGAAGAAAGTATCCAGGTACTGTCCAGAAACTGCTGTAGCGATTCACAAGAGACGACGTGCCATAACTGTCAATTTTGTTAGGGACGTAATTGCCTTCGGGTTCGCAAGGGATTCCGTCTTTATAGACCAAACCTAATCCCAGGCTAATTGATTTCGTTGAAGTGATCTGTAGATTCGTTTCTCTTTGTTTGTCGATGTAATTGACTGGACCAAAAATGAAAACCGATCCGATGACGTAAATTCGGCAGCCTGTCCGAGATGAGAGCTTTAAATTATCAAAGTAAAGCGGTCCACGCAAAACGACATCGCCTTCGCAGTAGACTGTTCCCTTGTTATGGACAAAGTTTTTACGAATGATTAATCCCGACAAAGGCGGCGAGGTGTCGTTGTCTTTAAAATACTTTAACGTTTCTTTCCCACCCAGCTGAAATGCAGTTACAAGATCGGCAGCTGTCGGCGCGCCAATATAGAGTGAATTTTTCTCAACGACTTGAACCATTCGGGTTCTTGCATTTGTTGAATTTGAAAATTCCGAACGAAGATACTGAGCTAAACTGGTCGCTGAATTTTCAGCAGTGATTGGAAGAAGGGCCTTTTGAACATAAACCGACTTATCTTGAGCCATATCCATTGTTCGAAAGGAATTGGCATGGTCGCCATAGATGCTTCCGCTGAACATGGTTAAGGATCCGCTATTTTGACCTGCAAAATAGTTATTGCCATAACCAAAGTCGGTCAGAATATTTGATTCAACCTTTGCATGACACTGAATGCATCCCATTGCGCGAATGGCAAGGGCGGGTTCAATATGACTCAAAGTATTCCCAACAATCAGTGTGATTTGGTAGCGAAAGTATGTCCCGGTTTGATTGATGGTATTGACCACGGCGTAATCTTTTCCGCGAAAACCAAATTGAGGTGAATAACGAAAGTTTAGTGAGCTCTCTTTCAATGTATCAAAAATTCCATTGGGCTTTGCGATGTCTAAAATTCGAAACTGACTGCCGGCTTGCGCGGGTGATTGTGCGGTAAAATCAATCGGAGTATTCATTCCTGTTTCGATGACCAGTTTCACAGTGTTTTTTGTAAGGGCCTCGGTGTCGATGAGTTCGTTAACAGTTAAACTGCTAAAATCGAGGGCTCCACCTGGCGTTGGGCTGAATTGAACGGGCGTACAATTTTGACACAAAGGAAGAATGATTGCCAGAACAACCAGTTTGACAGATTTGAATGTGTTGTTTTCCCCAAGCTTCATATTCGATTTCATCTGTGCGATGTCAGATGCCTTCCCCACTGATATGAAATGCAATCCATGCGCCGGGTTTTAACAAAGCTGCGGGCTTTGAAAGACGAAATCGTAGACAGTGAATGAATACTCAACATGTCTCAACTTGGGGCGTTTGGTATTGTCCCCAAGGGGCAACAAAAGCAAAAAAATTAAAGGGGATTCACTTTACCTCTCGAATGACCACCGTCGCTGCTGATATAAAAAGATCAGTGTCATTTTTTTATCCTGTGCAATTTTTCTTCAACTGCTTTTTTGAGCTCTTGGAGCTCTTCGCGAGATAAATCATCCCCGCTCTCCAAGAGAGATAGAATTGGTTTTAATTTTTCAGTTCTGAAGAGGGAATTTTTCACACGCTCAAAAATACGCTGAGTTGCAGCCTCTTTTTTCTTGGTCTGCGAGTAAAGAAAAATTCGCCCTTCTTTTTTTCGCAGAGCAAGACCCTTACCGCGAAGCAGGATTCGCGGACAACACAGACACAACTAAATTCTTATGGCCTTTAAAATCCCAACAAATCCTATCATTTTCATTTGACACCCTAAGTTGTTCCCGGGAACTCAAGGTGCTAGTTTCCATTTGTAGGAATCTTAAACTAATTCTCTTGAAAGGAGAGCCTGGTGAAAAAAATTATTGCTCTAGTAACTCTCTGTCTTTCAACCCAAAGCGCTCTTGTAGGTTCTGGCATTGGCGCCCCACCTCTGAGCCCGGATCAACTCATCGTCTCTTGCAAAGAAAGAGACGACAAAAATGAATTTAAACCAGGTGATCGCAGAGGCAACGTGAGCTTATCATTCGGCTCTGTGGATGGTCGACCCGGTGTCTTGCTGTCGGCCTGGGAAGAAGAGGCTGTGCCCATGGGTAATGCTCCTTTCAATGTTTTCATTGTTTAAACAAATTAGAAAAATTGCCAGCTATAGAATATCAGGAATCAACTAGATTTGATTACAAAATAAAACGAACCAATCATGGTTCACAACAAACAAGGAGCTTTCTACATGAAACAAGTCTTAACCCTCTCTTTGGCGGTATTGGCTTTAGCTTTCACTCACTCGGCGTCTGGGGGCATAGTAGACGACGGAGTCTTTACTATATTTCGTTACACTGCTAATCAGCTTTCCACTGAAAGCCGAGGTCCGCAACTTGTTGATATAATCAACGATGTCGAAATTGTTGGATCAGAGCCCTCTGAGATGGCCGAAATAAACTCTTATCGTACAGATCAAGGTCGCATGAGAACATTGTTGTCGCTAAGTGTGGTCGTGTATATCGGATCATCGCCTAAGGGAACACCGATCTATCAAAATTTGCACTTTAATCTAGAACTTGGGCCCTTGGAAGAGTCGGAATTGAATGGTTTTACTGTTCTCGATAGGGAAGATGTGAGGTTTCATACGGAAATGTATATCAAGGCCTTAGCTATACAACCAGACAATTCGGGTAATTTGGTGTTGCACGCCCATGGTGTAGCACTCCATAAGAATAGTTCCGTAAAACGAAACTTCTCGGTTTCTCTGCCACTGAGAAAGACCCGGACCTTATTAAGGTAAGACCTGATCAAGGAATCTACCAAAGACTTAACGAAGTACGTAGAGCATAGAAGATTGTTATTTTTCGTCTTGCTGCTTAATTTGAGTTTTGCCTGACAAAAGCTTCCGAGGCCCCGATGGCTTTGGCGGCTTTCAGGAACGATCCATGAATGTTGCATTTTGTTTTCAATAGAGTGATCGGTAACTAAATGTTGTCTACCTTATGATGAGGCCTGATCTGAAAAGGAGCGATTTGAAATCATATTTGAGAAGTCAGTACGATGATGACTGACATGAATTGTCAAAGTTTGTCTGGCCCGTAATTTTTCGGCGAGCCAATATATATCGAAAGATGACAATGGCCCATATTAAATGGGCCATTGCAAAACAGGATTTATTTATTTTTCTCACAAGTCAAAATTCGTATTGTTTCGTAGTTGTTTAAAACAAGTTTAAGATCAATTGACTCTTGATACTCGGAAGGAATTTCAGAAACCTCTTTAACGTTTTTGATTTCTCGTCCGTCAGAAGAAACACTCACTTTTTCTCCATCATTACCTTGATTTGTTTTTGTGATAGAGATTTGCTGGTAATCATTTCCTGATCCACAAGTGTACGTCGTCAAGTCGGCCTTTGCAATAATGGAAGACAACGTCAAAGATAAGATGACTAGCAGATTTTTTTTCATAATAACTCCTTTTGTTGGTACCGTTCCAAATTCCGTGGGATTAATTTCCCATGCAGAGAAACGATTCTTTCAAAGATTTAGTATACAATAAGCATTCCAAATTTAAGCATATGATTTTCCTCAGTTTACATTTGACGATAGGTGACGATCTCTCTTGAGTGTGTCAATAAAGAGCTTTTTCTGGGCGCTTTTTCTCTTTTTCTGAGGCCTCTGAAAAAAAAGGTGTCGCCTCTCCGTGCAGGTTATCCAAAGAATGCAGTCCATTGCAGAAAAATCCTCACAAATGACAGGGACAAAAAAGCCAGCTTAAAAAATTGATCCAGGTTGACTCTTGAATCTTTCAAGTTGAACATTTAGCTTTGCCTTACGGAGCGCTACGAATAGAAGCGCCACTCTTAGTATAAAATTTATTTAGATTGAAGTTTTTCTAAGAACAAGTGCAATTCACAACCAACAGCATTGGCAGCTTTTGTCATCGTATCAAGTGAGACACTTCATCTTCAATGCCTTCACTTTCAAGAAAGTCGATGATATTTGAGCCTGTATCCATATTGATCTAGTGAATTTGACAGTCAAAGCGCACGAGGGATCCTTTTGAACCACTGCAGTTCGGTCCGCAAATATTGATAGCCTGTTGTTTAGCTGCAGCAACACTGGCGTTTTGAACTGATGGACTGTAGGAAGGTCCACGACTGGAAACCGCAGTGCAAGTTACTGACGGACCAAAACATGACAAACGAATCAATGCACCTTTGTTTCCATTGCAATTTGGTCCACAAGTATTGATTGCTGTCGCTCTGGCTTCTTGAAGGCTAGATCCCCTTGCTGGTGCATCGTAGGAGCTCCCTCGAGAAGAATGAGCAACACACATGTAACTGCCGGAACCATCAGACTCAATGACAGTTATTGGAACATTTATTGGTCCACCCGGGTGAGGCTGATTTTGGCCACCCACGATGATATCAATGATTTGGGGTATAACTTGAGGGAGTTGATTTGTTGGAAGCTGTGTTGGAAATTGTTGTGTGGGAAGTTGTTGATTTGGGCCGCTGAGTTGCTGACTAAAGCCATCATTACATGTCCAGCCTGCTAAAAATCCTTTTTTTCCATTGCAATTTGGTCCACAAATATTCAACGCCATACTTTGCGCTTCGACTCGCGATTTTCCAGTTGCAGCTGGACTATACGCAGCTCCGCGAGACGAGTGAACGGTGCACGTCACATCCATGCCGGTACAATCCCAGCCAACTAAACTCCCCTTTTTCCCGTTGCAATTTGGTCCACAAACATTCAGAGCTGCCGCTTGTGCTTCTTGAACTGTATTCCCGTTTCCTGGAGCATTATAGGAGGGGCCTCGACTTGATTGTGCGACACAGGTCAAAGCAGAGCTGTCTTGCGCTTGAAACATGATTAGGCCCAAACACAACAATGCTGAACACTTCAATCTCTTTAACATTGGATTCCTCCATTTAAATATTAGATAACGTTCCAATTTCTGTGGGGTTAATTTCCCAGGAAGAGAAACGATCATTTCAAGAGTTGAACATACAATAAGCATTCCAATTTTAAATTTCTGATTTTCCTCAACTCCCATTTGACAAGAGGTGACGATCTCTCTTGAGTGTGTCAAAAAAGAGCTTTTTCTGAAAACAACGTGTCGAACTTGTTGACACTTTTTTCTTGCCGTTTTCAGTAGACATTTGGTTCAACAAAAGTACTTTATCAGAACTTTCAAAGATTTTATCCCCAATTTAAAAACAAATGTGGGTCGAAAATCACTTGCTTAGACTTAAATCAAAACCAAGTGGACAGAAGCCATTTAACAAATGGTCAAACATTTGCAAAAAAATGGGTTAGATCATTGTAATTTAAACGAACATTGAAAAAAATTAGAAACGAAATTGTAAATGCGCCCTTGTTCAAGTTTACTTTTTCATAGTAAGGTCGGGCAACATGAAAAAAACACAACTGTCTGAATACCTGTTTACAGCAAGATCGAAATCTGGACTCACACAAAATGATGTGGCAAAAGCCTTAGGCTACTCAACACCTCAGTTTATCTCGAATTGGGAACGAGGCCTGTCACACCCGCCTCTTGAATCCCTTAGAAAACTCGCTTCAATGTATAAAATTTCAGCGGAAGAATTGTTCAAAGTATTTCTTCATTCTTCCCTCGAACAAACGGAAGCCAATTTAATCAAGCAATTCAATAAAAAAGCCCGAAAAAAGGCTTAATAATCTCAACGCAAGTGACCTTAGAAAGGGTCATTTTGCAAATCTGAAAACTTCATGTTAACCTTTTTTTGTTTTTTTAGGAGCATCCACAGGAGCATCCAGTTGTTAGAAATATTTGCCATTGGAATCTGTTTGCTGATCAATTCGATTCTATCTTGCATTGAAATGGCCTTTGTTACGGTTTCAAAACCCCACCTTCGAAAATTAGCTTCTCGAAACGATCAAGCCTCCATTCGACTTTTACAATTAAAAGAAAATCCAGAGCGGGTTCTTTCCGTTTTGCAAATTGGGATCACTTTAGTCGGAGCAATTTCAGCAGCCATTGGCGGGGCCGGAGCCGAAGAACATTTAAGTCCTAGCATACAGAATGCCTTTCCAGTCTCGGAAGAAACATCAGAGACCATTGCCATCCTGCTGGTTGTGCTGCCACTCACTTATTTATCCGTAGTTGTTGGCGAGCTGGTACCAAAAACATTGGCCTTGCGATTTCCCTTAAGCCTGGCCAGGATCGGAGTTTATTTTCTGATTGTCTTAGACAAAGCCTTTTCGCCTGCTGTCTTTTTATTGGAACTGTCCACGCGAGTGATTATTTTTCCCTTGGCAAGGATGTTCAAACACGAAAAATTTTCTGAGCAGCACAGCTCCGTCGATTTAGATAATCTTTCCGATTCCCACCGCCAGTACGTCATTAATTTAATTGCAGTAGACAAACGCCGAGTGAAAGACATTCTTGTTCCTTGGAATGCAGTCACTAAGATCAACAAGACAGCCCATTACACTGAAGTCTTAGATCTGATCAGAGAAGCTCGTCACACTCGGATCCCCGTTGTGGATGATGATGAAGTGCCGCTGGGAGTCCTCCATGCCAAGGAGTTTATTTCTGAAGTCGAAGTCACAAAGCTGAATTGGAATGAACTCATCCGTCCCTTGGTCAAAATTCAATCTGAAGAGCATATCCTGAGTGCCTTAAAGCTCCTTCAAGCGCAAAAAAGCCATATGGGCATTATTCAAAGGAAAGACCAGATCCTTGGGATCGTCACACTTGAAGATATCTTTGAAGAAGTTGTGGGTGATATCTACGATGAAGACGACAATCCCCATGTGCTTCTCTCTTCCAATTCAAAAATACGTACAATGAATATTACGAAATAATAGCGGCGCTTGAAGAACCCTTGGAAAAAACCTTTTGTTGAGCTCTTGTTAAGGCTACTTTTGCTAAGGCTCCAACTGTGGCCAAGAATTGTCTCAATTTGAGATTTTTAGACAGTTGAAACATCTTTAAACAAATTAAAAGACTTTAGACACTGGTACAAATAGTGGAAATGAGGTTCTCGTTCAAACAACTTTAGCGAGGACTGATGATGAATAAATTTTTGATTTTTCTAATTGCACTTTTTTGCTTTAAAACCTT
This sequence comes from Pseudobdellovibrionaceae bacterium, assembly GCA_046318875.1. GTDB lineage: Bacteria > Bdellovibrionota > Bdellovibrionia > Bdellovibrionales > Bdellovibrionaceae > JBKCTJ01. The sequence goes on from JBKCTJ010000201.1 coordinate 10,299, forward strand.
TGTGTTTGCCCAGAGCAATGTCGCTTTGAAACAAGACATTCGCTTTGCAAACGCATGCACATCCGGACCTGAAGTGACAGTTTCAGGTGTGGGCGACATTTTGCTGCATAATCCATTGCAAGTTCAAGCTTTCCGGGAACAAAGCAATTATCGGTCTTTATGGCCAGCAATGATTCCAGTTTTTAATCGTTTTGATGTTTCCTATGCAAATTTTGAAGGACCCGCAGCGGAAGGGCTGAGAGTGAATGGGCAACGCACAAGCACTCCAGGCATGGTATGGGATCCTTCAGTTTATACGGGTTACCCACAGTTCAATTATCACCCTATTTTGGTGAGTGACCTGTTGAATTCTGGAATTGATGTGGTTTCAACGGCCAACAATCATTCTTTGGATCGCAGGGCTTTGGGTGCGGATTTAACCATTCAAGCGATGAATCAGTATGGACTTAGGTATACTGGTACCAAACCAACAAACAATCCAAATCAACCTTGGCATACGATGACTGAAACCAATGATTTTAAAATCGCTTGGCTTGCCTGTACATTTAGTACAAATGGCATCCCAGATCGAGAATCCCAAGTCTTGCCATGCTTTGCTAATAAACAAAATTTATTAAATATTGTCAGACAACTTTCTCAGGACCCACAAGTCAGCGCAGTTATTGTAACGCCACACTGGGGCGATGAATACACTCATTTCCCTCGAGCAAATCAAATTCAACTGGGGCGCGAGTTGATCGAATACGGCGCAACGGTGGTTTTGGGCACACACCCCCATGTTATTCAACCTTGGGAAAAATACGTGACACAATCTGGACGTGAAGGATTGATCGTTTACTCCACTGGAAATTTCGTTAGCGCGCAAACACAACTGCCACGTCGAATCGGATTAATGATTGGAGTTAAATTTGTGCAAGATCAGAGATCTCGGAAGTTGAATATCAAAAGCGCGCGGTTCCTTCCGGTTTTGATGAATCATAGACCTTACGTCGTTAGCCCTGTCGCAAGTGATACCGAGGTGAATGCTCAGACTTCAGCTGTGTGGAATGACCTTTATCACCCGAATCAACGAATCTCAAATCTTCGAAACCCTTTTGCGGGGGATTGCGGACAATAATCAAAACTGCATCATTGAGCTGAAAGCTTTGACGGTTTAAATGAGAATTGCAACCATGCTCGCGATTAAAAAAGAACATAGGGTTCCCCCCAAAACACAGCGTAAACCCAGAGCGGCAAGCTCGCCTCTGCGAGCAGGTATGAGGCTCCCAATTCCACCAACTTGGATCGCAATCGACGAAAAGTTTGCGAAGCCACACAAGGCATAAGATAATATCAAATTTGACCTTGCAGAAAAGAATTCAGCTTCGCGACTCAAAGATAAATAAGCCACAAATTCGTTCAACACAGTTTTTTCACCAAGCAAACTTCCAGCTTGCATTCCTTCGGACCAAGGAATTCCCAAAAACAAAGTAAAAGGTGCAAAAATCCAACTCATAATCAATTGAAAACTAAGGCGCAGGTTGGGATTTGATGCGGCAAAAGTCTCGGAAACCACATTTTTCCCCCATTGATTGAATTGAATCAAATCTCCGAAATGTCCTAGAAACCCATTAATCAATGCAATTAAAGCAATAAATGCCAAGAGCATTCCTGCAACAGTCAATGCCAGCGACAGACCTTCGGCAGCACCACCCGTTGCGGCTTCAATAGAATTTGTATATAATTTTTGTTTAGAATCAACTAGAACTTTACCTAAAGTTTCTGGAACATCTGTTTCTGGATGCATCAATTTTGAAATAATCAGAGTCGCCGGCGCAGAAAGAATGCTTGCGATAAGCAAATGACCTGCAATGTTTGGAATTTTTTCGTTCAGTATTCCAACATAGGCCGCTAAAACGCCTCCAGCGACGGAGGCCATTCCACCCACCATGACACAAAAAAGTTCAGACTGGGTCATGCGTGCCAGAAATGGTTTAATAATCAAAGGCGCTTCTGTTTGGCCTATAAAAATATTTGCTGCTGTTGAAAGTGATTCGGCGCCTGAAACTCGAAAAGTTTTTTGCATGATCTGAGCAAAAAATCCAACGATCGCTTGCATAATTCCCCAGTGATACAGGACCGCCATAATGGTCGACATAAAAATGATCGTCGGTAAAACTTGGAAAGCAAAAATAAATCCATATTTAGAAATATTCATCAAATCACCAAAAATGAATTTTGATCCTTCCATGGTATAATTCAGAATCGCATTCACACCGTCATTTCCCAGAACAAAAAGTCCCGCCATGGGGCCGGAAAAATTTAATGCGGGAATTCCCAGCACAGCAATCGTTAATATGAACTGAAAAACAAGACCTCGGATGACGAGGGTCCACGATACGGATTTACGATGTTTGGAAAACAACCAAGCGATCCCACACCAAATGAAAATACCCAGGAAAGGCAGTATTCGTTCCACACAGTCATCTACCGAGGTGAAGTATTCTTGTCAATTATTCCCGGAGAATTCATTTGAATGATCTCTGCAAACCGGATCATTTCCTGTGACTCCATTTGAGAATCCATTTGAGAATCCATTTGATAATCCATTTGATAATCCAGAAGACTTGAATTGAAATACTTAAACTGAAGAACTATTCTGCCGATAGAGACTTGGCAATGAAAAAATATTTAAACAAAAAAATGATGAATCAAAGCCATCAGATCAAGCTTTTTCTATGTCTTCTGTTTCTGGCAGTTGCAACCATCCTAACGAGTTGTGCTGATGTCTACAATTCTTCTTCCACGGACAAGCTCATTTATGGAAACAGTGAGACTGAAGGAAGTAAGTTTCAAGCTGCGCGATCGGGATTACTGAACAAATGTTCGCAGTGCCATTCCTTTTACGGAACTTGGAGTGAGTCGCAATTTTTAACAGATTCGACATATGGAATTATTGCAAGGGATCCTGCGAATTCTCCACTGTATTGCCACAGTCGGGGAAATGACACCTGTGGACCGGGAGACATGCCCTTGAGTGGTTCGGACATGACAGCTACTGAACTGGCAAAAATCAAAGACTGGATTTTATCCCTCTAGACTCACGTCAAATGTTATTTTGATTTTTTTATTGGAACTTTCACAGTAATGACACCTTTATCTTTCACTCCCAATCCCGCGTAACGAATTCCTTTGATATTGTAGTCTGGAAAGTTCACTGGAAATTCAGCTATGAAAGTTGAACCCTCAACTTTATATGTTCCTTCGACATCTTTTTGAACTCCTCGAATTTCAATTTTCCCAGTGCCCTTGCCATCTTTACCAGAAGCCGAAATCAAGGTTGCTGCCGGATATTTATCAACTTCCAAGTGGTCTTTTGTGTGTTTGTCTCGCAGTTCAATTCCTGTTTTCAATTGAGATAAT
>JBKCTJ010000202.1:0-5384 GCA_046318875.1 Pseudobdellovibrionaceae bacterium
ATTTTATGGAAGAGACGTATACAAACGAATTCCTGAGTATAAACACGAAGCCCAGAAGTCTCAGGTGGAACGCACTGTTGCGCTGGATGTCCAGAGAGCCAGCTACCATAGGGTATTGAGGAAAGTGATAAGTCACGCAGCTATTATACATGGCAAAAGACGTGCTGAAGTACTCAAGGTCCAAGCGTATCGCTGTTTCCTTTGGCTGATTTGTTCATTTTCAGATTTTTCGCAAGTAATCGTGACGTATCCACGTCACATCTAAGTCCACTGCTCAGTGGACTTGATCTTGAACCTAAAAACAAGGTCTTAAGGCTGGGCTCTTTTAAAAACTGGAAATTTTATGGCGAAAAAAATATTTCGATGGCATTCACTTATCTTATCGTCTGAATTAAATTTAATCGTGATCCGCGTTGCACTCTGAACCAAGGTCCTTGTAATCAACTTGGGAGCGAATATCAACTCTAGTCTCACACCTGTGAATCATCCATTTTTGACTCATTTTTTCTTGGGCAGAAATTGAAGATTGAATCGTCATGATTTGTCCATTCGTCTTTGGTTCCCCATCGTATTGAAATGAATTTTCATCAAAGCTTTTGTCATATTCTGACATAAAATGCGCAACACTTTCGCGTACGATGATATCAATATCAGAAAATCCAGCCTTCGAAGTTAGGGAAGTCATAAGGCAAGCTGCAATTAAAAATATATATTTCATTGATGTCTCCATTTTGAAACGATAATTCAAAGTGAATATTACACAATTTTTTCGATTGCTGACAGGTGTGTTTGCCATGTTTGAAAAATTCACATGATCGTCAAACATTTATGCAGAAGACAATCCTTTTCCAAAGGCCTAATGGACTCGCCACATGATGAGGTCACTTTGATTTGATAGGAAACTTCAGCATTTAGCGGAGTTGAAATCATGTAGTTTCCGCGAATGTCTGTTGATGTTGAAGTCACGATTTTATTTTCACTTATCAAGCTCACAGTTGCATGATTCACCGCTGTCTGCGTGATGCCTTCTCCGCAGAAAACTTGACCTGAAATTTTTCTGGTTATCGGTTTCCGTTCAAGAATCGGGACACCCAAAACAACATTAGTTGATTCATAATTTTCACCACTCATCTTTTTGACAAAACTTCGTCCATCGTTTTAGGACCAGAAACACAAGCCCACGAAAACAAGCAAAATCCAAAAATCAAATTGTTTAGTATAAATCTGCATCGTAAGTCCATAAATTCTCCTGAAGAGATTAAATCAGATTATCAAGCTTTAATTCTTTTTCCTTCAAGCGCAGGTTCCGAGGTAAACCACTTGTCGTCAACGTTCTTTTGAGGATCCCTTTTGTTCAGGATGTTGAAAATCCAATCATTCTATCAAAGTTGAGCTTTTTACTCTGCCAAGATCTTTGCTGTCATTTCAGGCCGCCGAATGTTAGCGATTGGTAAATATTAGATCAAGTGAAACCCAATAATTTTTAATAAACTAAAAATTATTTATTTTCAGCAACCTTGAATTTTGAAACTCTAATTTTCGACAACTCAGGGGTCGACTTTACCTGTCATTGATTGGTGTTCATTTCATCTTTCGTTTGCCCGGTTGTTACACATTCGGCCTTTTTGCGATTTATAATTATAACATATCATAACATTTAAAATCTGAAACTTCAGTTCAATTTTTTGGAGTATCAAACTATAAATTTCATAAGGGACATTCAGTTCCTCAATACACAAACCCTGGAGGGTCAAATGAAAAATGTGATGGTCATGATCTTATTGTTTCTTGGTGCAGTTTCTTCCCATGCAAAAGGTGGTGCAGATAAAAACCCCTCGATAGTAACATCTGCGGGTTTCATTGCTGAATCTGTCGAAACTTCAATTCGACGATTAACACTGATCGACGCTGTGGGCAGTGAAAATACGATGGTCGGTGTACGGGCAGTCAAAACAGTTTCTGGAAGCATTGAAGTCATCATTCAAATGCAAGATGGATCAACAAAGATTTATAGTTGCGAGCTATTTGACGATGTTTCCCAAGGTGGTAATGCAATCAAAAAAGATGTTCGATGTCTCTGAATTTATTTAAATAATTTTTAATTAATTAAGGCGAGGCTCTATATGTTGAGATATAACGTAATTCCATTTTTGTTTCTTCCTTGGTTTTTTTCATGTCAATACAGGCAGGAAAAGCAAGATTCAAAATTGACTCAACAGGGTTCGCTCTCTGACGAACAACTCGCCCAGATACCTCAGAGTGCATTGAGTTTTGCATTGATTCGCACTGAGGTATTTGAACCGAATTGTTTCCAGTGTCATTCCGCTGCTGGTGGAAACAAAGCGGGGGTGAATCTGGAAAGTTATGGCAATGTGTTCAGTCTCGCATCAGCAATTCAATCCGAAGTTTCCCAAAATTTTATGCCACCAAAAGCACCTCTTACTGAAAAGAGGAAAGAAGTGCTCTTTCAATGGATTCAAATGGGTATGCCTGAATTTGCAAAAGTTCAGAATCCTACACCTACACCTACGCCCACGCCTACACCTATTACAGATAAAATTGTTTACAAAATAGTGGCGGACAAGGTCTTTTCGGTTCGTTGTATCAAATGTCATGGAGCAGGTGACGATCCAGATCTTTCCACCTATTCATCTGTCAAACTCGTAGGAACAATGATCAAAAAAATGGTCTCGACGAACCAGATGCCGCCGAAAAAACCGCTTCCAGAAGAAGAAAAATCACTCCTCCTTTCTTGGATCGCTGCAGGCATGCCAGAAAACGCAAATGCGGAACCGATTCAAGATCTACCGACAATGCCGCCGCCGATTGTAAATAGTCCCCCAACACCAAGCAATCCAAGCGTGCCAATATGTGAGGATGAGTTTGACGATGATACACTTTTCTCTCGACAAAAAAATAGAAAATGCAAATGCAAAGACGGTCAAGATCAGGATGATTCTGTCATGATCAACGATCTATTAAAAAAATGTAAAAAGAAAAAGACATAATTCAAAGGAGATATTCATGAAAACAGGTCTAGTTGGTTTCTTCAGTTTTTTAACAGTCATTTTAAATTTAGCCCATGCTGATACTAAGCAAGTCATGGTTCCCGCGGTTTATTACGTTGACTCGAAAAAAAGTTCTATTGAATTCGAGGCGCAAGGAAGACCTAGTTTTTTAAAAGTGCATGGGAAGAGCGTTGATTCCGATAAAACTCCAGATGTCACCGGGGAAATGTCGATTGTAAACAACAAACTCAGTGGTGAGATTCGTTTTCTTTTAACTTCATTGGATACTGGTATCAAACTCCGCAACGAGCACATGTTTGATTATTTAGAAGTAAAAAAGAATGGCTATGAACATGCACATCTGAAAATTGAATCTCAGCCAATTGATCAGTTAGTCGTTCAGGGAAAAGGTGTGCTGACGGTCAATGCGAAGCTGCTGCTCCATGGTGAAACTCGGGACCTAGAGCTAGTTATAAACATGGCAGACCTGTCAGCAACTTCAAGCTTTCCTGTCATACTCACACAGCACAAAATTGAGATTCCTGTGAAAATGGGAATTACAATTGAAGACAAAATTGCAGTTCAAGCTAACGTTCAATTTTTGAAAAAATAATCGTTATGAAAACACACTTTCTATTTTACTTTTTATTTCACTTTTTTGGAATGATCGAAATTGCAGATGCTTTTCCCGAAATGGTTCGGCACAACTATATCAATTGCAGCTCATGTCATGTCTCACCCCATGGCGGTGGATTGATGACAGAATATGGACGGCACCTTAGCAAAGAGCTCTTAAGTACATGGGGAAAAGAAGGCGAAACAAATTTTCTATATGGAGCAATTCCAACAGAAAAAGTAAAAAATTGGTTAAACTTGGGCGGTGGTTTCCGAGGAATTCAAGTTCATCAAGAAGATAAAAATCTTCGAGCTGGTCGATGGATCACAATGCAATTGGGGGTCGAAGTCGGTTTAACATGGGACCAATTCACGGCCGTGGCTCTTGTTGGAAAGCCTGAAAGCAATGAAAAGTTTCGTGAGGATTCTCAACGATATTATTTACTCTACCAACCGACAGAAGTCTTTTCTATGAGGGCGGGAAAATTTCTTCCCACTTTTGGATTGAACATTCCTCATCACACGATTGTCACAAGATCAGCCTTGGGTTTAGGTCAAGGTCAAGAGAGAGAGGTCGTTGAAGCGAATTGGATTGGTCCGAAAATGGGCTTCTCGGTCTCGGCTGCACGGCAAGTAAAAAATTTAGTTCTGCAAGATCCTGAACTTGGCTATTCAGCTCAATTTAATGCCAATGTTTCTGATAGCTATCGTCTAGGTAGCAGCCTTTGGAGTTCCTCAAATCTAACGACTGATCGACGAATATTTGGTGTCCATGGAATACTCGGGTTCACTGAAAAGTTTTATTCACTTTTGGAGTTTGATTGGATGGATCGAAAGGAAACTGGTCAAGTTCCTGTGAGGGGATTCTATCACTTTGGCAAACTGGGATATGAAGTGTATCAAGGCGTTCATTTACTTTTTATGGAAGATTATTCCCAAGCTGACGTTCAAAATTCAAAGACCTTGCAAGATTCGAAAGGCGTTGGTTTTGCGTTCTATCCTCGTCCCCATTTCGAATTTGAGGGGATTTGGTTCAAGAAGAAAATAAACCAGTCATCAGATCAGACTTTCGACTACGCTTGGTTTTTAGCCCACTATTACTTTTAAAATTTGAAATTATTTGTGAATAGCTTCCGTTGCTGTCCAAATTCCACCAGCTTCTGGATCAAATTGAAAAGCTTTCATAATTTTGATCCGACTTTCCTGTTCAAGGACGTTTGAATAAGTCGAAATAATTTTGTTTATTGCAGCGTCTTGGTTGCTCAACAAATTTCTGTATTTCATTGTGCAGGACATTAAATTATTGTCCAGACATGTTCCAGAAGCTTTTGGACCTTCGAATACACTTGGACTGACTTCTCTCACTCGAATCTCTTGACCAATTCCATCGAGCTCAGCTGGCAGATCATAAGAAAATACACGGTGACCCGGTTTAAGATTTCTCCATTTGATTTCAACTGAAGTATTTGCGAATGCTTCAAGTGAAGGGTCAGTGGTTGGAACAAAATAGGTGGCATTTTGTCGTGGATCCTTGGCTTCTGAAAAAACACCAGCGAAAATTCCCAAAAAAAACACGGAAAGTTGAAAGGTTTTTAACATAGCACCCCCTTGCTTATAATCGAATATAACACGTGCTGCGCCCTTTTCCAACTCTCTGAAAAAACTTTACGTCTGTCAGAATTATGAGATCACGAAAACACGTCATGTCCGAAACATGGAAACGTTAGAAGTAGGACCTAACAAGAATAACTTCAACCAAAT
>JBKCTJ010000203.1:0-3200 GCA_046318875.1 Pseudobdellovibrionaceae bacterium
ACGGATAAATCTAATTTGGTCAATTATGGCTCTTATGTTTATGGCGATCTAGAGCTCTTGTTAGGGCTTTCTGTAGGTGAGACTTTTACTCTTGGAGATTTACAGCTGACAGTTTCAGGAGTTGTAGCAAAAGATTCAACCCAGACTTTTCGGGCTGGGGGGTTGGCTCCACGTATTTTTATCCATAAAAATCTATTGCCTGAATCAAAACTGATTCAATTTGGAAGCACGTTTACCTATTCATTGCTTTTAAAACTCAAAGATTCGCCCAAGGATTCTAAGCAAGAACTCGCTTACGTCGAAGAGCAGCGAAAAAAAATCGCTGCCCAGTTTCCTGATCCCGCAGTCCAAGTGACCACTTTTAAAATGGCCGGGGAAGAGTCGGCGCGCCAGCTTGAACGATTGACTGATTTTATGGGGCTGGTGTCTTTGGTCGGCGTTTTTCTTTGTGCCTTAGGTGCAGTTTATTTAATTCGTGCTGATTTAAATCAACGGCTCAAAGAATTTGCGATTTTTAAATCCTTGGGAATGAACCGTAGAAAATTTTATGTTTACTACTTTTCGTTTTTTTCCTATCTGTCAGTAGCGGTTTGGATTCCCACCTTGATTTTCACTGGTGTTTTTCTGTTTGGGTTAAACTTTCTAGTTCAAAAATTTACCAATGTGGATTTACAAATTACCTTTGATCTGTCCACAGCTGTTATTGCGTTGGTCACTGTCTTTATCGGAAATCTTTTTATTTGTCTGCCGAGCATCGAGAGCATCAACAAAGTTAAAGCTTCGCAACTTTTTGCAGAGGGTAGTTTTCAGCAAAATTTAATGTCCGTTCAGTGGTATCTGTTTTTACCGGCAATCCTGGTTTTTTGTGCATTAAGCGTCTATCAGGCACAGAGCTGGAAAACGGCTGGCCTTTTTCTGCTGCTGTTAGCTTTCTCGATTTTGTTCCTAGCCGGAATGGGTTATTTGTTTATTTTTTATTTCTTGAAAAAATTAAAACTCAAAGATTGGAAGTTAAGGCATTCCATTCGGTCCTTAGAAAGAAGAAAAATTCAGGCCCTCAGTGTTTTTGTGGCTTTGGGTTTAGGTGTTTTGCTTTTAAATTTGCTCCCCCAGCTCAGGTCGACATTGATGGCGGAACTGGCAGTTAAAGATGGTTCTAAAGTTCCGTCCTTGTTTTTATTTGATATTCAAGAAGAACAAGTCGAACCTTTTCAGTCATTTATTTCAGAGAAAAAACAAAGGATCTCGTATTTGGCACCTCTCGTTCGTTCAAGGCTTTTGAAAATTAATAATCAAACCTACGAGCGAACAGAAGGGACATCTGCTTTTCAAACACGAGAAGAAGAATCAGAAGCTCGCTTTCGAAACCGAGGCGTGAATTTATCTTACCGCAGTGCTTTGACCGAATCTGAATCTTTGGTCGAAGGAACTTTTAATGGCTCTGTGTACAATCCTGAAATTCCTTATGTCGAGCTCTCTGTGGAACAGCGTTATGCTGATCGAATGCAAATTCGTCTGAATGACATGTTAGAATTTGATGTTCAGGGTGTGCTATTCACAGGAAAAGTAACCAGCATACGAACTGTAAAATGGACCAGCTTTCAACCGAACTTTTTTGTTTTGTTGCAGCCAGGTGTCGTGGATGATGCTCCAAAGACTTATATCGCATCTTTATCTCGTATGGCTGAATCCGATCGGGGTCTGCTGCAAAAAGAACTGGTCGAAAAATTTCCCAATATTTCTGCCGTAGATATTGATCGAACGATTTTAGAAGTTTTAAAAACAGCAGATCAGATGAGTTTGTCTTTGCAATTAATGTCCTGGCTCTGTTTGGTTTTGGGTTTTGTCATTTTGATTTCCATGATTCAGTCGCAAGTTGCAGAAAGATATTATGAACTGAATATGTTGAAAATTTTTGGTGCGCTTTACGATCAAATGAAAATATATCTGAGCTTTGAGTTTGTGTTGTTGGGATTTGCCTCGGCATTTTTTGGAAGTGTAGCAAGCTTGGTTGTGTCCGCGATTTTATCTCTTTATTTGTTTGAACGGCTGCATGCCTTTTCAATGATCTGGCCTTTGGCAAGCTTGGTGGGTGTGAGTGCTTTAACTTATTTTTTAAGTATCAGTGTTGCCAAAAAAGTCATGCGCGAAAAACCAGTGACGCTGTTGAGATAAAATGACAAAAAAGAATCAGACAAATCATTTATCCATGAATGAGCAAATTGAATTGGCCGCAAAGCTTTTGGATCAAGACGAAGTTGTGGGACTGCCAACAGAAACTGTGTATGGGCTTGCAGCTCGAATTGATCGCAAAAAAGCCATTGAAAAAATCTTCTCCACTAAAAAACGCCCCTTCTTTGATCCTTTGATTGTTCATGTGCATTCAATTTCCCAAGCAAAATCCCTTTTTGCTTCATGGAATGAATTAATGACTCATTTGGCAAATTCATTTTGGCCGGGTCCTTTGACTATTGTAAGTAAAAAACAAAAGCACGTTGATGGTTTGATTACTTCAGGTTTGGAGACCGTGGGGGTTCGCCTTCCAAACAATGCAGTTGCCTTGGAACTTTTGCGTAAAGTGACTGTGCCATTGGCGGCTCCAAGTGCAAATTTGTTTGGGCAACTGTCGCCAACCTCTGCAAAAAATGTCAGAGATATTTTTAATGAGGAGGTTTTTGTACTTGATGGCGGGCCTTGTGAAATTGGAATTGAATCAACAATTATATTTGTTCAAGGAAAGCAAATCTCACTTTTAAGACCCGGAATGATTTCTATGGAGCAAATCGAAAACTCAATACTCGCTGCATCCTTACCTTTTGAATTGATTGAGCTCAAGAAACAGTTAGCCCCAGGTCAAATGAAGCATCATTATATGCCGTCAGTGCCCTTGGTTCTTTATACAAATCCTGACATGACTGAATTAGAAATTTCAAATAAGGTTATGACTGAAATTAAGAAGATGCCAGACGAAGTTGAGCATGTCCGAATTCAAAAGCCGGCGAAGATTCAGAAAATTGCCTTTTTGACTTTGGACAGTGATTCCAGCCTGGCGGCCCGGCAACTGTATGCAAGTCTTCGACAAGCAGCGGATCAAGGGCCTGATTTGATTTGTTTTTTGGTTAAGCCCATTCATCGGCAACATTCCTGGAATGCTGTGATGGACCGGCTAACCAAAGCTGCAAGTTTACAAATGTAAGCTG
>JBKCTJ010000204.1:0-1232 GCA_046318875.1 Pseudobdellovibrionaceae bacterium
ATGTCAAATTTTAAAAGTTGTGCTGCAATTTCATGAGTGACTGCGGAACTGCGAATATACCGAAATAACTGAGTGTCAAAGACCACACTGGTGTAAAGACATTTTGCAATATTCACATCGAGTGGAATATTCATTTCTTGAATCAGCCGAAAAGCCATTTCACCTGTACTTGCCGCGCGAACATCGATGACCGATGAAGCTGTTGGTGCTGGGCCATTGGTTAAGACGGGATGATGATCAATAAATGCAATTTGTTTAGAATTGGCTTCAAGCTGCGGGTAGAGTTTATCTAAAAGCCGGTAGTCATTTGTGTCAAAAATAAGCGCCAAATCGCAGGTCAAATCCAAAGGCAGGGTTTGTTCGTTGAAATAAGCAATGTAATCATCGGGCTGTAAGTATTTATATTTTTTTGGTGTCCGATCGAAGTTAATCACTCGGACATTTTTTTTGATTTTTTTTAATGCCCAGTAAACAGCCAGTTCTGAACCTAAACCATCACCGTCGCATTGGCGATGAGTTGATAGAATGACTTTTTCACTCGCGAGGACAATAGCTGCGATTGCTTTCAAATCCGTTGTAAACGTGATGGCATTCTTTTCCGGTGGCATTTCCAATGGTCCTCTTTATTTTTCCCTAAAATTTCATCGGAAGAATGATGCATTTGGGCCATAAGATTGTTCCATTGTCTTCAGAACTGGACCTTGTTATACTGCTATGCTCCAAAGGTATAGGGCTATGGTCGTTAAGGATGACGGTAGGTTCTTTTTTTGGATCAATTTAATTGGAGGACTTTATGACAGACAAACTTCCCATGACTCTTCGTGGAAAACAATTGATGGAAGCGGAGCTTAAAAAGCTCATGGTCGAGGAACGTCCTGCTGTAATTAAAGCTATTGAAGAAGCCCGTGCCCATGGTGATATCAGCGAGAATGCAGAATATGATGCGGCAAAAGAGCGCCAATCTATGATCGAAGGGCGTATTGCCGATATTCAACACAAATTAGCTGGAGCAGAAATCATTCAGCCATCGGAAATTAAATCTGATCGTATTGTTTTTGGTGCCACTGTTTGCATTGCGGACGAAGAATCTGATGAAGAATTAACGTTCCAAATCGTTGGTGTGGATGAATCTGATGTTAAAAAGGGAATGATTTCAGTTTTATCGCCTTTAGCCCGGGCAATGATCGGGAAAAAGAAAGGTGATTTAATCGTCGTCCAGTCACCTAAAGGGG
>JBKCTJ010000205.1:0-2337 GCA_046318875.1 Pseudobdellovibrionaceae bacterium
GCAAGAAGGCGCAACCACAACCATTTGCTCTCGGAGCCAAGAAAAAATTGAAAAAACGGCCAAGGAAATTGGGAGCTCTTATTTTTTTACTTGTGACTTAAGTTTACCTGAACAAGGCTCCATCGCAGTCAAAACGGCCATAGAAAAAATGAATGGTCTGGATTTATTGGTTATCAATACAGGTGGCCCCAAGAAGGGAGTCTTCGCCGAAGTTTCAAACGACCAGTGGCAAGTCGATTTTCAAAATTTATGGATGAGCGTTGTGGATTCTTTAAAAGCAGCACTTCCGACTATGCAAAAACAAAAATTCGGTAGAGTTTTAATTATCACTTCACTTGCTGCAAAGGAACCACTCCCAGGATTAACCACCTCCAATGGGCTTCGTGCGGGGCTAGCAGGTTTGATTAAATCAGTTTCAAGTGAATACGCACAGTACAATATCACTCTCAACTTAGTGCTTCCTGGCTACACCAATACGGACCGCATGAAAGAATTAAATTTATCAGATGAAAAAATAAAGACGATGGTTCCAGCAGGCAGACTTGGTGACCCCGAGGAAATCGGAAATTTGTGCTGCTTCTTAGGATCTGAACTTGCAGGTTATATCACGGGGCAGAGCATTGCCGTGGATGGCGGCGTTCTGAAGTCGCACTAAATGAACAAGGTCATTCATCATGAAATCATAAAGATCAATTTTTCTTAATGAAAAACTATTTAGAAAATTCCAGTCCAAGCAAACTTTTTTTTGCTGGCTTGATGAAAACCCTTCCTTTTCAAACGGGTGTTGTTCCCTTCGGTGTTCTGTATGCAACCTTAGCCATTAACTTTGGCTTTGAACCATGGTTAGTTTTATTTTTATCCATCGTGGTCTTTGGTGGATCATCCCAGTTGGTGTTTATCGATTTAATGTCAAAATTAGGTTCACCGTTCCAAGCCATTCTTGGCGCAAACATAGTCAATGCCAGACATTTGATTTATAGCGCTGCTGTCAGCAAGGAGTTTTCAAAATTTTCGAATAAATGGAAATTGGTTCTAGCTTACTTGTTAACAGATCAACTCTATGCTGTTTTTCAAAAAGAAAATGAATCTTTGAAAGCTCTCAATCCTGTCCTCAAACCTTGGTTTTATTTTGGATCAGGCCTTTGCACTTGGATTTTATGGATCTTGGCCTCGGGCTTAGGAATATTTTTCGGTAAAATTATTCCAGATTCTTGGAATCTCAGTTTTTCAATTCCATTGATGTTTATGCCCTTGATTTTCATTCTGGCAAAAAACAAAGCTGACTATTTCGTCTCCCTCCTCGCTGCGAGCTTAACAATCGCATTCCATAGCTTTCCCTCCGGTTTAGGAGTGTTTTTTGCCATCGTCATCGCAAGTTTACTTGGTTATTTTATTTTTAAAGAGAATCAAAAATGAATTCCACCACACCAACGGTTTTAGCAATAATCCTCTTAGGCATGATCACCCTGTTCTATCGATTTTCATTTATCAATAAACACGGCGCAAAATTCGCAGATAAAATCCCAACTCAACTCCTCAAATTTCTGGGTCCCGCCACCTTCTCGGCCATCGTAGCAAACAATTTAATCGCAACAAATTCCACTCCCCAAATTTTCAAAATAAAAATCGCAGTTGCAGCCCTGTCGTTGATTGTAGCCTATGTCTCTAAAAGCATCCTCATCACATTAGTCTTCGGTCTAGGACTGCTCTCTGCTCTGCAGTTCCTACTTTAAACCAAAACTCTAAGACTGCGCCTTTGGAAAGGACTCAGGATCAAGTACTTTACAGAAGCTAAATTCAGCGGGCATCAGACATCATAACAAAACTGATTTGAATTTAAATAATGAACTTTGTAAACGTGACCAACTCAATCAAATCTGTTCGAATTTTTGATGCGATCAATTCTTAACTTCTGAAACCTTCTTATTTTTTTCATTTAGTTTTTTTAAAATCACCTGCCTGGGCACACCTAAAGTTGTGCCCAATCAAACCTTTATTTTGGGCCCATCGTTCATTTGAATAAAATAAAAATTTGAGCACCAAGAACGTTTCGTATGGGCATTTGGGGTGGGTATTTGGGATGGGCATTTAGGGTGGGCATTTGGGATGAAGCTACAGCGGGAACCTCCTTTCGAGTGTCGTCAGGCACGATGGATAACGATGCTGCGTCAATAAAATAGGATAGACTTTTAGGATATACATTTGGAATGAACATTTAGGATGAAGCTACAGCGGGAATCTCCATTCAAGCACTACCAGGCACAATGAATAGCGATCCTGCGTCAATAAAAATTGTTTTTAAAAATACTTGACGTGTTTTTCGAATTTCACAATTGA
>JBKCTJ010000206.1:0-15974 GCA_046318875.1 Pseudobdellovibrionaceae bacterium
AAGCAGAACCCATTTTGCCGTCTTTGAAGTAGGATCTTCTTGGCAACTATAAACAACGTTTCCACCCACAGAGAGAGTGTAAGCAAAATTTTTCACATAGGTATGGTACCTTCGGACATAAGTAGATATTTGTTCCTGCGAAGATGTTGTCTCGGGATTGCGGACCGGAGCAACAACGCCATCCAAAGTAAAGCCATTTTCAATAAAACAAATATTGTGCGCAAAATTTTCGCCCACAAATTTTTGAGGGTTCGCCAAAGTATGAATTTGGCCACTTCGTGCCTTGTACTGCAACGTTGTTCTTGGACAGATTTTCGTTTTCACGACACCATTGGCGTCAGGCATACTAGAAAGTGTCGTCGATGAACTAGTGGTCGTTACCTTTTGAATCGTTGAAATCATTTTTGCTTCTCGAGCTGCCCTCGTTGAGGGTCTGTTTGTGACCGTAGTTGGACTAGAGGCAAAAGTGACCAAGGACACTCCAGTTATAAAACATCCAACAAACCAAGCTTTACTGATAACCTCATGCTTTTTAAGTTTTATGTTACGAATCTTTGAAAACATGGCGGTTCCTCCCCTATTTTTCTAAAACTAGATATCGGATGGAATGCTGAATCACTTGAGAATTGGAAGATAGACATGTCTCATTAAGAAACATTCAAAGATCCAGAAAACGCGAAAAGCGAACAGGTTTGATTAGACTGCATGTTTTCTCTCCTGGAAACTCAATAAATCTTGTGAGACATTGGTTCAGTATGATTCAAAAAACAAAATTCACCGAAGTTTATATCGTTGGTAAAGGTGGTCGAGAATCAGCAATTCACCATTTTTTGCGGCAAGCAAATCCAAATCTAAACCCAAATCTCAATGTGATCAAATCCATAAAAGAAATCTCCGAGGTCAACACAGCAACTCTGCCCCCATCTTTGTTTATCATTGGCCCGGAAGCTCCTTTAGTTGATGGTGTTGCAGATCAACTTCACAATCAGGGTCATTTTGTGTTTGGCCCATCCAAACAAGCTGCTCAGCTGGAAGGTAGCAAAATTTTTGCGAAAAAATTTATGATCAAGGCCCAAGTCCCAACAGCACGGCATGCCGTGGTCGATTCTGTTGAATCAGTGAGAACAGCTTTAGCGAATCACAATTTTTTTTCAGCGCCCTATGTTTTAAAAGCCGATGGACTAGCTGGTGGTAAAGGCGTTTTTATATGTAAAGATGAAACCGAGCTTTATGAAAAAGCAAAACTGCTTTTTGAAGATAAAGCTCTGGGAGCGGCAGGACAAATTGCCTTGTTGGAAGAACGTTTAGATGGCTTTGAAATGAGTGTTTTGGCTTTGACGAATGGCTCTGATTTTCAAATCCTTCCCGTTGCTCAAGATCACAAGCGACTCAAGGACCATCAGCAAGGGCCAAATACCGGTGGTATGGGAACAACGGCACCTTTTCCCGTCGATCCTGAATTAATGAAAGATATTGTTGATCATGTTGTCAAACCTTCGGTTCAGCACCTGGGCAAAGAAAATTTTGTCTTCCGCGGCGTTTTGTTTATTGGAATTATGATCGTCAAAAACAAACCCTATGTTTTGGAGTACAATGTTCGTTTTGGCGATCCTGAGACCCAGTCTGTATTGCCTTTGATTGCTATCGAAAATCCGGTTGATCTTTTTTTAGAAATTGCCTGCGGAAAAATGCCAAAATTTAAAGTGAAAACAAATTATCATTCCTGCTGTGTCGTGATTGCTGCAGAAAATTATCCAGATCAACCTGTTTTTGGGTCTTCGATAACAATTGAAAATATGATTCCCGATCAAGGAGTCCCAGAGGTATATTTTTCTGAAACCGAGCAGCAAACAAAAAGTAGTTATCTGCTATTAGGCGGTGCAAATTTGTTGAATAGTCAATGGAAAGTGGGAGGCGGGCGCGTATTAAACTGTGTTGGTTTAGGATCAACGGCATCAGAAGCTCGGCACAGAGCATACGCACTGACGAAGAATATCTATTTCAAGGGAATGCAGTTTCGAACAGATATCGGGAAAAATTAGAAATTCCACTTCATTCCCAGAGTTGATAGTCGGTTTGTAGATTTTATTGAATGATTTAAAAACACGTTTTTGTTTTTTAGTACTTTTTCAGAGATTTCAACTTCAGTTTCATTGCCAGCAACATTGTGATTAACTTTAGCTGTCATGTAACCAGTGTATTCAAATTGTGCTGCAGTTTGGAATGCCAAAATTTGCATGGTGAATTTGTGTTCAATTTGTTTTAAGCCAAAACCAGTTTTTGCAGTTCCGTCTAAAGACATATTTTCTTGAACTTGAGTCGCTGCCAATCCCAGTCTGCTGTTCTTTACTGCCGGAGAATTAAACCAAGTTTGAACGCTTTGATCAGCAATACGCTGAGCGACTTGTGATTGAGTTGAACCAGCACGGATTGTTAAGGGAAGAAATTTTTCGATGTCTTTTGCAGAAGTGTGTTGATCTTGCATTGAATTTGTTAAAAAATGTAGATCCATCATTTTTTCATCGTCAGAATTACGAATGCGACTATCCGAAAGCTGAGCTTGAACACACACAGTCAACATCAAAACTGTTATGATGACTAAAAAATTTTGATATTGGCTATAGGTCAGTTTCATATTGGCGCTTCCTTGAAATTTACTCATTCAATTAAGATGCCACCTTTTCTGAGGGAAAGTGCCACTGAACGACAGTCAGGGCTGTTCAGAGCGTTCCTGTTTGAGACGAGCATTAACTCCTTTGTCACCCGTCCATTTCTTGAAATGACTGAATAACTTTTTGACAATTTTCCCCATAGCAAAGCTCTCCCAGCTATTCATCTAAGCTATTCATCTAGGATGTAATTGATCGGATCCACAGGTGTTCCATTGACTCGAACTTCATAGTGCAAATGGGGTCCAGTGGATCTGCCCGTGTTTCCCACGGCAGAAATCACATCCCATTTCGAAACTCGCTGACCGACGTGAACGTAAACTTGTGAATTGTGTCCAAATCGTGTTGTGACTCCATACCCGTGATCGATACTGACAAGCTTCCCATAACTTTCGTCGTAAGCTGCAAACATCACGACACCATCTGCGGGGGCATAGACCGGCGAACCCGGCGCAGCAGCGATATCCAGCCCTGCATGCATCGATCGTTTACCCGTAAATGGATTCATGCGATACCCAAATTTAGAAGTCAACCAACCGCGAGCTGGTTTAATATTCGGAGTTGAATTTAATAAACTTTGTCTTTCGGATAAACTTTCCCACAACTCAATCACACTTTGTTCCCGAAGCTGAGTTTCTTTTACAGCGCGATCAATGCGTACGACTAAAGTAGAATAGTTTTTATTACTAGTTGCACTCGCCACTTCGCCGCGGCTTTCATTCAAAGGTTTTTCTTCAACAAAAGGCTGCTCCTGTTGCATGATTTCTTCTTCAGAGGCCCGTTCATCCATGGCTTCGAATTCTTCTGTCGCCTGGCCTGCAGCAGGTTTTGTCCCTTTGGTCAGATTCACCATTTTTTCTTCAGTATCTAGGTTGGTAATAATTTTAAGCTTTGTTGTGAAGGTCTTTACTCGCTCCAAAGAATTATCTAAAGCATCCACTTTGCTTTCGACAATTTGAAATTGTTTTTTCAACTGAGCATTTTCAATTTTGAGTCTTTTGTTTTCCAAAGACTGAAGCAAGAGTCCCACATAGTCCACAGTTCCAGCCAAAATAATCAAAGCGGCAATCAAACCTAGCAGTGTCCCCAAGCGCAAAAGACTGATGGAAATGCTCATTTTGCGGGTTTGGCCAGTGCGTGTATTCACGACAAAAAAGGTATAGGTGCTCGAATCCATTACGACCCCCTCTGATCGAGCGGAGTATTCTCTTCGACGACTTGAAGTAAAATAATACTGACATTATCATCGCCACCGTTGAACAAAGCATTTTTCAGACACAGATCAATCGCTTTTTCAGGCTCATGATTGCTCAGAATTTCACCGACCATATCGTCAGTGACAAGGCCACTTAATCCATCAGAACAAAGCAAATAAACTTCACCTACCGACATTTCACGTTCGATAATGTCGACGTCAACATTCCGCTCGTATCCAACACTTCGAGTAATCACATTCTTACCAATGTAGACCTTGGCTTGATCTTCGGTCAGATGACCTTGTCTAATTTGTTCGTTGATCAAAGAATGATCTTCGGTTATTTGCCAAATCAATGGCTTCTGAAAAAGATAACATCGGGAGTCACCAACGTTACCGATATATATATTTTTTCCTGTCACATAAGCCATGACCATAGTTGTTCCCATTCCTGCTAATTCAGGTGAAGTGACGGTGGCTTTTTCATAAACTTTTCGGCAAGATTCTTGATAAGCGATTTCGATTCTTTCGCGCGGAGATCGCGAAAGCAAACTGACATCCTGGAAAATTTCCTGAACAACTTCAACAGCCATTTGGGAAGCGATTTCGCCACCTGTATGACCACCCATTCCGTCAGCAAGCACGTAGATTCCCAAATCAACATTAATTAAAATACTGTCTTGATTGGAACTGCGCTTTAAACCTCTGTCTGTAATCGACCATTGAACACACTTCATCCAATCGATATTGTGAATTGCGAGATGAATAAGGTCAAATGGGACATTCGTCCAGGACCCAGCGATCTACTATCAGGACTTTTCTGGTTTTTAAATTCACCGATAAGCTTTCCATGCATGGTTTTCAAAGCTTTTTCAAATCGATTCAGATTCACTTCAACAAGCTGAACCTTTCTTTTAAGAAATCCATCATTTTTTCAATACTGATCCATTTATTTACTTTTCTATTTTTGCTGATGGTTGGGCACTTCAAGCCAGAACCTCTGCAATACACGACAATCGATATTGATTTTCAAGATGTTGAAAAGATGGATCTCAAAAAGTTAGATGAAATTCTAGACCGCCAGATTGTGCAACAGGACGAAAGGTCAGTGAATGAAACCGAACCAGATAAAGCCAAATTTCTCTCGGCAAAAAATCAAAACGTGAAAAAAGAAACGGTTGCGCAAAACCGCGGTGAATTCAGGAATGCCAATAAAGCCCAAGCACAAGGTGAAAACCAAAAACAGAAAAATTCCGAAAATGCCAAAGTCGATAAAAATTTAAATACTTTTCGCGGTGATGAAACCAAATCTAAAAACGGTGCAGATAAAAAAATTGCTCTGATGAAAGAACTATCAAAGCCCTATGATCCTTCGGGCATGTTTGATAAAGTCGAAAAACAACAGCTTCAAGCAGCTTCTTCCCAAAGTCCTCAAGGAACTCGTGGTGAAGCATCGCAAACAAATGATTATTTAAAGGGAAAAGATCCCGGTCTTGAGACACTGTTAAAGACCAAAGAATTTAAATACTACACATACTACAATCGCATTCGCCGCCGCTTGTCTGAATATTGGGAACCTGCAGTGAAAGAAAAAATGGACAAAATGTTCAAACAAGGACGTTCCATTGCTTCTACTGAAGAAAAGGTCACTAAACTTTTGATTATTTTAAACGAAAAAGGAATTCTGACGAAAGTTCAAGTTGTCATGGATTCGGGAGTACGCGACCTCGACGAAGCTGCCATCGAAGCTTTCAAATTGGCGGCACCATTTCCAAACCCACCTCAAGGAATTGCAGATGCTGATGGCACAATTAAAATCCGGTGGGATTTCATCCTCGAAAGCTAATAGATTGGGCTCTTCTGCAGTGAGTTTTGACGCTGCGAGCGGTTCATTTAAGTGCTTGAGATCCTCGAGCAAAAGCTCCAAAACTACATCCATATTATATTTTCAATTTAAAGGAATAACCACCTATGACAACAGATCAAATGGCCATTGATAAATTAGAATCACAGCGGAGCATTTTTGAATCCGTAGCAAAGCGCGCTCACTACCTTGCGACGCAAATGATTTATCAAGCCAACCATCGCTCTGATAAAGAAAAGGGGGATCCGAAAATTGGGGGCCATCCATCAGCAAGTGCCAGCGCCTTACACATCATGGGAGCTTTACATCTGATTGTGAAAACTGGTTTTGATCACATTGCCAACAAACCCCACGCCTCACCAACAGACCACTCTTACAATTACCTTTTGGATTTATTTTTAAAACCTGATTTATCACCACTCTCGCTTGAAGAAGCCAATCAAGCCATGATGGGCTTGCGCGCTTATTCCAAGAATGGTGAATATGTTTTTCAAAGTTATCATTCCGCTTATGATTCAGATCACCACAACTTTTTCCCATCAGGAACCGTTGGTATTCCACCAGTCCAAGCCGGATATCTGGCTTTGGCTTACCGATTCGCTCAAGAGCACGGCTACGAAGTTCCACCCGCACACTTTTGGGCCTTGTCGGGAGATTCTGAATTTCGTGAAGGTTCGATGTATGAAGCGGTGCCTGATTTCTCAGATCGCGAAATTGGAAATTTAACTTGGATTGTCGATTACAATCGCCAGTCTTTGGATGGCCACCGCATCGTCAATGAAAAAATGATGGATGGAACTGATGCCGATCGTATCGAAAGAACAATGGCGGCCAACGGCTGGGAAGTGATCCAGGTTCGCCACGGGGCTCTCAGACAAAATTTATTCAATAAGCCAGGTGGAGAAATTTTTAAAAAATTTCTCGAAGAAGATTTAAGGGATTACGATCTTCAAGCTCTATTGCTCGTTCAAGACATGAAGGCTTTGAAAAAAGGAATCATCAAAGAACGGCCTCAAATGAAAAAATTTATCGAAAGCGTCACAGACCAAGAACTTTTCCAAGCTTTCCGAGATTTTGGTGGCCACGATATGATCTTGCTCGCTCAAGCGATGCTTCAAAGTAAAAAATCTAAACGAAAACCGACCATCATCATCGCCCATACTTTAAAAGGCTGGGGTCTTCGCAATGCCGCGCAACCGGGGAACCATTCGTCTTTGCAAACCGAAGAGGAACTCAAGGAATTGCAAGCCAAACAAAAGATAACTGCTTTATTCGAAAGATTTGCACCAACTTCAGCTGAAGGAAAATTTTTAAAAACTCGGAGCACTCAATTGCTCACGGAAATGAAAGAACAATACGCGACCAAAGAAAAAAACCAAAAATTCTTTATTGCTCAAATTCAACAAAATGGTGGAATTCCAGAAACTCTAGATATCAACACAAAAATGACAAGCTACCCTCACACTCAGTGGATGTTGGGTCAGCTGACAGCTAAGATAACTCGGATTGCAAATACTTCAACGAACTCTAAAGATGTCAAAGCAGGACAAAAAAACCTGAGCGATTTTGAAAAAGCTTGGAAAACAGCTTCAGAACTTTTCATGACCATGGCTCCCGACGTGGGAACAAGTACCAATCTAAATCCAGCAATGGATGGAAAAATTTTTGGTGCACCTGTTGTCATGGATATTGAAACTGAACTTGGAGTCAAAGACACAAAGTTACCTGACCTTGTCCCTGGTGAAGAAGTGTCAGACCGGTTTTTGCGATTTGAAATTGCTGAAGGGAACGTGATGTCCTGCGTGGGATCCTTCGGAAAATTGAAAGATATTTTAGGCATTCCCATGATTCCGCTGATGACGATTTATGATTTTTTTATTAAGCGTGCTTTGGATCAATTCTTTTACAATTTGTATTGGAAATCGAATTTTATTTGCGTAGGAACTCCATCAGGTGTGACCCTGTCCCCAGAAGGTGCACAGCATGGTTGGAAATCTGATTTTCAAATTCCAAACCAAATCACTTGGGAACCCTTTTTCTGCCAAGAATTAGATTGGATCTTTTGTGATGCACTGAAAAGACATTTACTAGGTGAAAATACAAATCGAAATGGGGTTTTATTAAGACTTGTCACTCGCGGTGTTGAACAAAAAGATTTTCTGCATTATTTGAAAAAACAACGTCGCTTTAAATTGAATTTGGATGGATCAACTCTTCTAGCCCGAAATGAATTTCCACTCGAGGGTGCGATGAATGAAGAACAAATTGAAAATATTTCTGATCAGGAAATACTTTCGACAATCCGCAATCACGTCTTAAATGGGGCCTACTACTTGGTTGATTATCGAGGCTATGCTGGCTACGAACCTGGCGATAACGTCGTCAACATTTTCTCCATGGGATCTCCGACAACGGAGGCTTTAAAGGCTTCTGAAAAGCTGCTGTCTCAAGGAATTTATGCAAATGTCATTGTTGTCACTTCCAGCGATTTATTCATCGGTAATTTGGCTCACGACACCAATTATCAGTGGCTCAAAGAAGGTTTAGAAATCACATCCAATTTATACATTCACAAAGTCGCAAACAGCGATTCACTGACACCTGAAAATTTAATCACTGTGGCTGGTCGTCGCATTCCTGCGGTCAGTGTCCATGATGGAGAACCGGGTCTTTTGGATAATATCGGATCCGTTCTGGGTGTGCGCCAGGAAAGCTGTGCTGTCAGAAAACACTCCAAGTGCGGAAGACCTTCTGAAATTTACCACTTTCACGGAATTGATGCTGAGGGAATCACTCATGCCGTCAACAAAGTTCTGGGCGAAACTGCCCTGGAACAAGTCATTGTTCGTGAAGCGGTTTTGAAAGAAGTTTCTGAAAATGGAATTAAAAACGATGAGAGGTCGGCAACTCAAGACCATTGGACAGGCCTGAAAAATCAGAGGCATTGATCGAAGGAACCAACATTTTTTAGGAAACAGGTTCAGCGATGAAATCCGACAGTGAATTTTTGTTTGACGGAGAGTTATTTCCCACAAAGGAAAAAAAATTTGAAGAGCTGATTTTTTTTGTTCCTTTTTTTGATGGACAAAAAAAACAGCTTCAAAGACACATCGACATGGTCAATGAACTTGGCTATGACGCATTTACTTTCCGACTATGGGATTTTAAACAAAGCCCACTCCGGAGCGTATTTGCCTCTTCGGGAGCCATAGGGGTTCGACGAATTATTTCAGACCAAATCGAATCTTTGTTGAATCAATTTCAACAAAAAAAAATCATTTATAGTTTTTCTAATCCTTCGGCAGCCGCTCTTGAAGCAGCTGCGCGACGAAAATGCCATGATATCAAAGCCATCATTTGCGACAGTGGACCCTCTGCAAATTTACTTCGCTCCACAGTGCAGCTCTATAGCAAAGATCGATTGCCCAACCACAAAATTCTTGCGACCGCAGCATCGATACTTCTGGCAACTCTTTGGAGTCCCCAAAAAAATCATGACTTAAAACAATATCTCGATCAATTTCCACAAAGCTTCCCACTCCTTTCCATTCGGGGATGGAAAGATCACTTGATTACACCTAAAGAAATTGACGAAGTTTTTGAATTGTCCTCAAAACTTGATTGGCAAAAATTAAGTCTGCTCGAAGCTGGCCATTTAAATGGGCTCCGCGATTTTGAAACAGATTACGTTTCTGCGGTTTCTTTGTTTCTTCTCAATCACTCGACAAAACTGAACAAATAAATATTCTCAGAAAATATTCAAGAGCGCTTTCTTGCAATCAACAGACCTTCGGCTGTCGGAAAAATACTTGCATCCCAATTTTCACTCTGAAAGAAATACTGATTAAATTGATTCATCACTTGAGTCTGTTTATCAGGTTTTTCTGAGCCTAAAAAAACTTTTCCACCTAAAAATACATTATCCGCCATAACCAGGGCCCCAGCTGTCATATTTTTTTCGCACCAGTGGGCATAATCCAAATAAGCTGATTTATTTCCATCAATAAACGCAAATTCAAATGGACCCTTGCTGACCAAGTCGCTTAACGTGACCCTCGCATCACCCAAAATCAAGTGAATGCGATTTCGCAAATCTGTTGGCAGTAAATCGAAGGCCTGTTGTGCGCATTTCCCATGAACTTCTGATTTTTCTAATGTCCAAATTTCAGATGCAGATCCCATGCGTGAGGCCATTTTTAAAGTGGTCAAACCAGTCAAAGTCCCAATTTCCACAATTTTCTTTGGATTTCGCAAAGTGATCATAAAGCGCAAAATTTCGGCTTCCATATCGCTGAGCGATATTCCACCAAGACCTAGGTCAGCGGCTAGGTTTCTGGATAAAACTTCGGCCTCCGAGTTTGATGGAAGCAAGTTTTCGATATAGGCTTGGATATTCGATTTCAGTTCATTTCGCATCGCTGTATCAATATAGGTTACATTGAGATAATTGTCGTCTAAGATTTAAAAACGATGGATAATTCATCTGATCTTTGCGAGACACTTTTGAAGCGAAATGGAGAAAATTATGCTTATTAAGCACATCATCATGATTTCAATCATCACTGTTGCGATTATTTCAGGTGCAATCGTCGCTATTGTGGGCGGAGCCATCACAATCTCTGGTGCCTCTGTGGTTATCCATCACTTTGTCGATGAAGGCCCTGTTGGTCACAAGTTTCAATAAGATCTTCGCTCATGGATAACATCATTGAAGTCAAAAACCTAAAGACCAAATTTAAAACCGAAGACGGAGAATTTTTTGCCGTCGATGACATCAGTTTTCATCTTAAAAAAGGTCAAACTCTGGGAATCGTCGGCGAATCAGGCTGTGGCAAATCAGTGACATCATTATCCATGATGAGGCTCATTCAAAATCCTGGAAAAATCGAATCAGGCGAAATTTTATATCGACAAAGTGATCTTTTATATCAACAAAGGGATCTTTTAAAGTTATCCGAATCTGAAATGCAGAAGATTCGTGGTGCTGAAATTGCGATGATTTTTCAAGAACCTATGACTTCGCTGAATCCTGTTTTTACTATTGGTTTTCAGATTGATGAAACCATTCAGACCCATGAGCCTCAACTTACTCAAACAGAAATTAAAAATCGGTCTGTTGAACTTTTAAAAAAAGTGGGGATCTCATCACCCGAATCCAGGTACTTTGAATACCCTCACCAGCTCTCTGGAGGAATGCGACAAAGGGTCATGATTGCCATGGCCATGGCCTGCAATCCCCAAGTCCTCATTGCAGATGAACCTACAACAGCTCTTGATGTGACGATTCAAGCTCAAATTTTAGATCTTATTCGAAAACTTCAAAAAGATAACCAGACTGCTGTGATTTTGATTACCCATGATTTGGGTGTTGTTGCCGAAATGTGTGATGAAGTTGCAGTCATGTACGCTGGTCAAATGATTGAATACGGAACTGTGGATGATATTTTTTATCGCCCAGCTCATCCCTACACCAAAGGACTTTTGGATTCGATTCCTCACTTTGAATCTGGAACAAAACTGGACAGGCTTAAAACAATTCCTGGGATGGTTCCAAGCCTTATGGATTTGCCACAAGGCTGCCGCTTTAACGACCGTTGCACCTACGCCCAAGACAAATGCCTTTTACAAAAACCAAATTTGGAACCCATGACGAGTCACTTCAGCACACATCGAGCAGCTTGTTTTTTTCCTTTGATGATTGATCGCCGCAAAGGGGATGGGCTTTGAATAAAACTCCCCTGCTTCGAATCGAAAATTTAGTTAAAAATTTTCCAGTTCTAGGTGGGTTTCTTCAACGCGAAGTGGCTCAAATTCAAGCTGTCCAAGGCGTATCACTCGATATTTTTGAAGGTGAAACAATCGGTCTTGTTGGCGAATCAGGATGTGGAAAATCCACTTTAGGTCGTTGTGTTGTGCGACTACTTGACAGCACATCGGGCAAAGTCTTTTTCAAGGGACAAGATATCACCCATATTCGTGGGACTGAACTGCGCGAACTCAGAAAAAAAATCCAAATTATATTTCAAGATCCCTATGCAAGTCTAAATCCACGCATGACGATTGGTGCAATCATTGAAGAGCCTTTGATTATTCATCGTCTTTTCAAAAATGAAAAAGATCGAAATGATAAAGTCATGGAACTCCTCGACACTGTCGGTTTAAGACCTGAACATGCAAATCGCTATCCCCATGAATTTTCAGGAGGACAAAGACAGAGGGTCGGAATCGCCCGTGCACTTGCCGTTAACCCGGAATTGATCATTTGTGATGAACCTGTGTCTGCTTTAGATGTTTCCATTCAAGCCCAAGTCATTAACTTGCTCATGGATTTGCAAAAAAAATTCAAACTCACTTATATTTTTATTGCTCACGATTTAAAAGTTGTTGAACACGTCTCTCAACGAGTCGCCGTGATGTATTTAGGTAAAGTGGTTGAAATCGCCAAAAGTGAAGAGCTTTATTTGAACCCGCAACATCCCTATACCAAAGCTTTGCTTTCGGCCATTCCCGTTCCAGATCCTCAAAAAGTCAGAGACCGAATTATTTTAAAGGGTGATGTGCCCTCGCCCCTGAACCCTCCCTCCGGCTGTCATTTTCACACTCGATGTCCCCAGGCCATTGATCAATGCAAGACAGGCGCCCCACATTTAAAGACACTGAAGACCGGTGAAGACCATCAGGTTTCTTGTTCACTGATCCTTCCATAGTTTTATTTTGTGGATCATGTTTCAAATCGAGAAAATTCAAAGAAATTTGACGACAGAAAATTGACTAATTTAAGCCAAAAACCGAAGAGTCTTCATAGAGAGAAGTCATAGAGAGGAATCATGAAAACAACTCATCGTGTTTGGATTTTCTTTGATCTAAAGAAAAATGTGGAATCAAAGCCCTTAACTCTGACTCAAGCTCAAATTTTTATCTTAAACTTAGCGATTAAGGATTTTGACCAATACCTAATTTGGACACCCGGTTGGGTCCAATGGACACCCCTGTCTGTCTTTCTAGACAGTGAACAAAATGTATTTACTAGCATGAAAGCTCCAAAACCAAAAAGTCTTCAAGTCAAAAAAACGCCTGCAGTAGATTTTGAAGCAACAGATATTTCCAAAAAGACAGACAAAACGAAAAGCAAAAAGGTGCGCCGAAAAAAAGTAAGTAAAAACATCCTCGAAGCTTTTCTAAACACCGAAGAAGGAAACACCGATATCTCTGTGACCAAGGAAAGTCATAACGATTCAATCTTCGAAAAATCAGAAAGTTATTTAACAACACACGTTGAAACGAATGCACCTAAAACTCCGGATTACGGATACTATTTTCAAGATTTTTCAATCCACGATGTGAAACGTTTAGCTCGAAATAAAAATCCGGAAAAAGTTCTGACAACAGAGCTTGAAGATCGCAGATATGAACGGACCAATATGCGTATTGAAGTCATTTTAATTTCAGCAAAAGGGGTTTCATTTCGGACCCACTCACAAAACGTGTCTTTGGGCGGAACTTTGCTTGAAGATCAAGTTCCTGTTGAATATGCAAAAAATCCATTTGATATCGTCTTCATCAATAAATTTGAATCAAGTGAGCGCCACTCGCGGCTATTGCTTCGATGCAAAGTTGTGGGTGATTTTACTCGCCCACAACGTCTGGTGTTTGTTTCACCGAACAAAGACACTTTAATGAGACTGGAAGAATTTATAACTGCTTACAAAAACCAAGCAAAGCGGACAACCAAAGCTGTATCTTAAAATTACTGGCCATGGGCTTCAAGCCATCTTTCAGCGTCAATGGCAGCCATACACCCTGTCCCTGCAGCCGTCACTGCTTGGCGGTAATGTGAGTCTTGAACATCACCGGCAGCAAAGACTCCATCAATATTTGTATAAGTTGTTCCAGGTTTAGTTTTTAAATATCCATTTTCGTGTAAATCCAAAACTCCTTTGAATAAATCCGTATTTGGTTTATGACCGATGGCTATAAACAAACCTTGTAGATTCATTGAATTGGTTTCTTTGGTTTTATTATTGAAAACTGAAACGGCATTCATGGATTTTCCATCGCCTAGGACTTCTTTGATTTCAGTATTCCAATGAACAGTGATTTTTGGATTTTTCATCGTTCTTTCAGCCATAATTTTCGATGCACGGAAAGAATCATTGCGATGAAACACATGCACCTTCGAAGCAAATCGTGTTAAAAATTGAGCTTCTTCCATGGCCGTATCCCCACCGCCGACGACTCCGACTTCTTGATCTTTAAAAAAGGCCCCATCACATGTGGCACAGGCCGAAACTACACGGCTCATGTATTTTTTCTCGGATGGTAATCCAAGCCATTTTGCGGATGCACCCGTTGTCACAATCACTGTGCTTGCCAGATATTCTTTTTCATCAACCATGACTCGGAAAGGTCGTTTCGAAAAATCCACTTCCGTCACATTTCGAGTCAGGAACCGAGTTCCAAATTTTTCCGATTGTCTGCGCATGACAGAAATCAAATCGGGCCCTGTCACTCCGTGATCAAAACCAGGGTAGTTCTCGACATCCGTCGTGATCATCAACTGCCCGCCAGCTTCTTCGCCCTCAATCATCAAAGGGTTTAGCCTTGCCCGTGCAGAATAAATAGCTGCTGTTAAACCCGCAGGACCAGATCCAATGATGATCAGTTTTTCAATCGTTTTTTCCATAACTTACTCCTGGTGCTTGAGACATCTTTTAGAATCGATACACTATCATTACTCTTTTGAGGAGTCGAATGAACTTAACCCGGTGTCAGAAAACTCTGAAACGGAGGCATTCTCATATTCTGATTCGCTTGCCCTGCATCACTGACAAAGTCGCAAAAAATCTGGGCAACTTGCCCCGGGTCATGGATTTTTTCGCCCTCGGGTGGGTTGATTCTGGGCCAAGCATTCTTAGGTAATAAATCTGTATCCATATAGCCCGGGCTAAAAAGCCTTAAATCGGTAAAGCCCTTGCCTTGTTCAGCCTCTTTTTGAACTGATTGGATGAGGCCCTTTAACCCATGCTTCGAAGCACAATACATTGCAGCGTACGGATCTGGCCTTATTTCAGCGACTGAAGATCCCACAAAAACCATTTGCTGAAAATGTGAAAGCCCATGATGAATCAAAAAAGCAGGAAACAAAAATGAAACATGATGGGACCAACTCTGTGAAGGCCATTTGTCAGACGGCACTGACGTTTGTTTTGTTGCATAGCCACCATAGGGCCCTCCGCCTGCGAAATAAAAAATTTTTTGCACTTTGTGTGAAATCAATTTCTCCAGGAATCCAGCCCACTGTTCCTGTTTTGAAAAATCAACTTCCCAATTCAACACTTCAACATTTTCCCGAGATTCGAAAATCGAAGTTTCCATTTTTTTAAATTGACGAGCAACCCGAATATTTTTTGTCCCTGGAAACGACTTTTGCCAACTCAATAAAACTTGGTGTCCAAGTCCGCGACTGGCACCTAAAAATGCCACAGCTGGGAGTTGATTTGTTTGATCCGCTAATTCCATAACCTAGCTCTATGTCAACTTTCACTTCCCATCAAGATCCATTCTTCGTTAATCTGAAGGAATGAAAATCGAACTTTCTACTGGAAAAATCATTGTCACAGAATCCTCTGATCAATCCCTGATGAAGATTTTGCTTGAACATCAAATTCCCGTTGCCTCGTCCTGCAATGGAGACGGAATTTGTGGAAAATGCAAAGTTGAAGTTGTCTCTGGAGGTCAGAATATAAGCTCGCCCACTGAAGCTGAGATTTTATTGAAAAACAAGTTTGGGCTGGGAGCGAGCATTCGAATTTCTTGCCAGTGCTTTATTTCCGGAGATGTTTCACTTCGGACTGGATACTGGTGAGGAGCTTGGGCCTTGATCTTGCTGCCTTTGGCGCTTTTGGTTTTGGGGTTAAAGCGGTTTGCATCTAGAGTCGTTTAAAAGTAAAGTTTTAGAGATGGCAAAAAAAACTAGGCGCAACAAAAACTCTACTTCCGTGAACCGGTGATGTCATGTCGATGAATCCGGTTGAAGATGATCTAGAACCAATTTTGGGCGGCAATCCGATCAGCAGGAACGACTTCGAGTTGGGGCTGTCTGTCAGTGAACAAGAATGCTTGTGCGGAGTACAACCCAGCCATTTATAAAAATAGGTAATTCGTGTCCGAAAGTATCGGCACGAAATTATCAATGAATTTAGGGGTTTAGGAGCCCAAAAACTTGTGCTATAACAATCATGAAAGG
>JBKCTJ010000207.1:0-2543 GCA_046318875.1 Pseudobdellovibrionaceae bacterium
AATCATTTTTACAGTGTGTTTTTTATCTTTCAAAACTCGGCCAACTCCAGAAATTGTTCCAGCAGTTCCGACGCCACAAATGACAACGTCCACTTTTCCATCTGTATCATTCCAAATTTCAAGTGCTGTTGTGTTGCGATGAATTTCGGGATTGGCCGGATTCTCAAATTGTGAAGGCATATATATTTTTTCAGGATTTCGATCCCGCAATTCCATTGCTTTTGCCACGGCACCCTTCATTCCCAAAGCTGCAGGAGTCAAAACCAAATTTGCACCTAACAGCAAAAGCAAAATTCGACGTTCCATGGACATTGTTTCAGGCATCGTTAAAGTTAGTTTATAACCCTTAGCCGCGCAGACAAAGGCTAAAGAAACTCCCGTATTTCCACTGGTGGGCTCGATCACTTCCATGCCTGGCTTTAATTTTCCTCCTTTTTCTGCAGCTTCAATCATGTGTAAACCAATACGGTCTTTGACTGAACCCAAGGGATTAAAAAATTCCAATTT
Source organism: Pseudobdellovibrionaceae bacterium (assembly GCA_046318875.1). GTDB lineage: Bacteria > Bdellovibrionota > Bdellovibrionia > Bdellovibrionales > Bdellovibrionaceae > JBKCTJ01. The sequence continues at coordinate 508 of JBKCTJ010000207.1, forward strand.
GTAAATCAAATTCCCAGGCTTTCCTTTACCAATTCTTTGCATTTGCACGAGCGGAGTATTTCCAACGGTCTTTGTAATATCACTAAAAATTTTCATCATGCCCCCGATGAATCTAAATTGCCCCCACAAGGATGCCAAAAGTTTCAAGATTTTCAAAATAATGAATGACTTTGTCTGGACCTGTCGAAAAAATAAGTCACAGCAAAGGTCTATTTGAATATCAAATCGAATGTAAATATCCACAGCTTTTTATTCATCACTCTGTTTGTGATTGTCGGTTTCTTTTCTTTGAGGAATCAATTCATGCCCCTTGAAGGAGTCCATAAAATTCGCCAAGCCGATACCCTCTTTGCAGGATTTAGTTACTGCATGGAACAGACGCCTTTTTTTAAACCGCGTATTGTGCAGCGTGGAGTCAATCCTGGAACCAGCATTGGCGAGTTTCCCGTGTTCAGTTACCTGATTTCGATTCCCTGCAAATTAACTGGAGTCTGGACTGAATCAGCACCTAAACTGATCAATTTCTTTTTTCTAATTTTAGGAATTTTTGTTTGGTTTAAAGTCCTGACTTACCTGAATGGGTCGGCAATCAACTTTCTGAGTTTTTCTGTTTTTTATTTTTTCTCGACGAACACCCTGGTCCATTATCAAATACCGATTCCAGATCACTTTGCACTGTTTTTAATGGGCTGCGCGATCTGGCTGAACTGTATTTTGAAAAATAAAACAAACTCAAAAGAAAAAATCGGATTTATGCTTCGTGGAATCATCCAAGTGCTGATTCCCATTTTTTTTCTGACAGCTTTTTTAATGCGTCCGTATCTGATCCCATTGATCGCTCTTTTCATTTTTCCACTTCAATTTGAAATTCGGCCCTTTTTTCAATTTTCATTTTTATCAAGTTTATTTTTATCAATCCTGGGATTTCTTCTTTGGTACAAATGGTGGGCCCCAAACCAATCGACAATTTTTTATTACAATACGCAGATTCTGAGCCTGACTGAGGTTGCTTTGCAATGGCGAGGAGTTTTTCAAGGTCTCTATGAACAATTGCTCCGAAGTTATCTCAATTTCATCGGGATCATTCTTCTTGGTATTTACGCATGGAAGGGAAAAAAACTTTTCAAGCCAAATTCGATGATCTTTGATTTAATTATCTTGGCTTTTCTTTCCTATCTGTTTGTTGTTTTGATTAAAGGTGATCATGGAACTAGGCATGGTTATTATTTTTCAGCATTTTTTATTTATCTGACATTCTTACTTACACTTCTAAGTGAAATGATTCTCAGTCCAAGAATCAAATATTTTATTCTTTACGGTTTTATCATCATTGGAACTGCGCAGAGCCAGCATTATTTTCATGGAAAATTTCAATCTTACTTTATCGAACTCACAGAATTAAGAAGTCAAATTCCGACGTCTTCTTTGGTAGCTACTTATGCCGCGACGGAATCCAATGATCCGGTGGAACTTTACTCACTCCAACGGGCGGGCCTTGCTTTTGCGACGACAGATCTCCCCGAGGCAACAAAAACAGCTCTAGAAAATTCATATAATCATGAGATTTCAGATCGGTTTTGTCCAAGACGAATGAACTACCTTTTGATTGCACGAAAACTTGATCCCCGCGGCACTCAAAATCTTCAAAAAAACTACAGCCTCATTCGCTGTGTTGAAAATGAAATACTTGGTCACTGAATCCTAAAAGACTCCCTGGTGAAATATCAACCTAATGTGACTTTGCTGCTTTTGTTTTTTCCCATTGGTAAGTATCAAAACATATTTTTTTGATATCGTTGTACCGAAATTGCACACTTAGATGTTTTTGCATTTTCTCTGAATTAGAAACCACTTTTGCAGGGTCACCGGCCCTGCGCTCGGAAATTTCATATTTAATTTCAATGCCAGACACTTCGGACATCGTTTTTAAAATCTCCAGTACCGAAAATCCCTGGCCGTAACCGACATTAAAAATTTCAAATCCATCTTTTTCAAAGGATAAACCAAGGGCCTTCACATGAGCTTCGATTAAATCC
>JBKCTJ010000208.1:0-1028 GCA_046318875.1 Pseudobdellovibrionaceae bacterium
TGAAATTAAAGTTTTGGGCACGATGAAAAGCGTGGGTGCGGCAAGGAATCTAAAAATCACGGTGAAGCGTGCAGTTCATCATAAAAACGAGAGTCAGTGTTCACACATTGATGAGCTGGGACAAAGGTGTCAGCAGCGCAGGCATTTGCATATTCATCACATCCAACCGCTCTCTCAAGGAGGAGCAAATCATATTAACAATTTGATCATTTTGTGTTCTGGGCACCATCAAGCCCATCACTTGGGGCATTGAGTTTGGTTTTAGATTTAGAATGAGTTTGGTTTTGTGCTTAAATTGAGTTTGGGTTTACATTTAAATCAAGTTTGGGTTTGTACTTAAATTGACTCTAATTTTATATCTAATCCTCACTTATTTAAGGCAGAATCCGATTCAATTTTTTAGAATGACAGGGCATTGCTTGCGAGGTGAGCTGGATTTGTGCTTAATTGGGGCCATGAAAACTTATTCTCTGTTCCCTACTGTTATTGCTCATGAATCTTTAAATGGCCCAGGGAAAAACCTTTTAGGTGATTTAAGAAAAGAATGTCTGACCTTTGCCAAAATAGACGAGGTCGGGCAGGTCTGGTCAAAAGAAAATCATTATCAGGGATATACTTCTTATAACAGCATCCCTAAAATCTATTTACACTCGACAACTTTCGAAGACTTGGAAAAATGCATTCATAAGTCCGTAAATAAGTTTGCAAAAAAGCTGGGTTTGTATCCAAAAGCCAATCCCCTAGAAATCGATACCATGTGGATCAACGTGATGGAGCAAAATGCTTTTCATACTAGTCACACCCATCCCTTGTCTGTTGTTAGCGGAACGTATTACGTTTCGGTGTCAAAAAATTCCAGTAGCATTCGTTTTGAAGACCCTAGATTTCCGTTGATGATGGCTCAGCCTTTAAAAGCATCGGGCGAGGCCTTAAAAAATCAGTCGGGGTATTTTTCATCGCCTTATCATTTTGACATTCGGCCCGCAGCCAATGATCTTGTGTTGTTTGAAAGTTTTCTTCGCCACGAG
>JBKCTJ010000209.1:0-2166 GCA_046318875.1 Pseudobdellovibrionaceae bacterium
ACGAATTATTGAAATAATTGTCCCAGAATCTTCAGGCAAAACAACAATCGCTTTAACTGTGATTGCTCAAGGCAAAAAAACATGTGGAGTTTTTGCTTACAACGAATCGGAACATTCGCTTGATGTAAACTACGCAAAAAAATTAGGTGTGAACATCGAAGATCTTTTGTTGTCTCAACCAGACACTGGTGAACAAGCTTTGGAAATCACTGAAACTCTGGTTCGTTCTGGCGCCATTGACGTCTTGGTCATCGATTCCGTTGCGGCTTTGGTTCCGCGCGCGGAAATCGAAGGTGACATGGGTGACAGTCACATGGGTTTGCAAGCTCGCTTGATGTCCCAAGCTTTACGTAAATTAACTGCAGCTATTTCACGAAGCAAAACATTGGTTATTTTCATCAACCAAATCCGAATGAAAATCGGTGTGATGTTTGGAAATCCAGAAACAACAACAGGTGGAAATGCATTGAAATTTTATGCTTCTGTCCGTTTGGATGTTCGTCGGGTTGGTGCTTTGAAAAATGGTGAAGATGTCATCGGAAACAGAACTGCTGTGAAAGTTGTAAAAAACAAAATGGCACCTCCATTCACTAAAGTTGAATTTGACTTAATGTACGGTGAAGGTATTTCTGAAGAAGGTGATATCCTGGATCTTGCTGTGACTGCGAACATGGTTGAAAAATCAGGAGCATGGTATTCATACAACGGTGAAAGAATGGGCCAAGGGCGCGATCAAGCAAAGGGATTTTTAAAAGAACATCCTGAAGTTAAAAAAGAATTGCGTGAAAAAGTTCTTTCTGCGAACGGCATCGGACAACTTTTGATGACTGCTCCAGAAACAGATGTTGATGGTGTTGAACCTTTAGATGACGAAGCTGAAAAAGCTCCAGCTGCAAAATCTAAAAAATCTAAGACGCCTTTAAATTAAATTTCATAAGCTCTATAAAGTCATATCAAAGTCATAGAAATCCGGGCCTAAATCCATGAAAGTTGTAACCTCAAGTTGCAACTTTCATGGGAAAAATTGTCGACCTGTGCTCATTTTTTTGAAGTTATGAGCACATGGTTACCAGAATAATTGAGTCAAAAATAAAGGCCTCTATGTTTTCCATATGGGGGCGAAAGAGGAGCGTTTCGGGAAAGTTTGGTCCTAGCCATGGCAAAAGGGCTTACAGGAAATTGGATTGTAAAACTTAACAAACCGAAATTTGAGAAAATCAAGCTGTCATGCGCCTAGCTCTCTGCAATTTTATTTTTTCTGTTTAAACGACATTTTCCTATTTTTTTGAAAATGTAATCATCAATTCTTGCAGCTTTTGTTGGTTTGCAGAGAATTTTTGATCTGCTCCAATCAAAGAATCAAGAGCGATGTTTTTTAAACTAAGGTAAACAAAATATTTTTGCGCATGTTCGGATCCAGCAAACTTCATTCGCATTTGATACCGCAGCGCTGGATTTTATATAAATTGAAAAAATTAAATCAATTTCTCGATTTCTTTCGCCAGATCTTTGGGTTCAGTCTGTGGAGCATAGCGCTCGACAACTTTTCCATCTTTTCCAACTAAAAATTTAGTGAAATTCCATTTAATTAATTCAGTGCCCAAAATACCTGGTGCACTTGATTTTAAAAAATCATAAATTGGAGCCGTGTTTGAACCATTGACATCCACTTTGGCCATGACGGGGAAAGTGACTCCGTAATTCATTTGGCAAAATTGTTGTATTTCTGAATCGCTGCCAGGTTCCTGAGCCCCGAATTGATTGCAGGGGAAACCAAGGATCACAAAATTTTTATCTTTAAATTTCAAATACAGTTCTTCAAGTCCCTTGTATTGCGGAGTAAATCCACATTTACTTGCGACATTCACAACCAACACAATTTTATTTTCAAATTTCTTTAAATCAAAATTTTGATGTTTCGAATCTTGGACTGAATAATCGAAAAATTTTTTTTCCATGGGGCCACTCCTTATAACTCCCATCATACTTGAACAAAATAGTTGAGTTTTCAAATGTTCAAATCAAACTTCGACCCAGACAGTTAATCGGCCCCAATGGCCAGGTTCTCCGCTTTTATCAGGGGCGTCTGTCGAAGTGCACATTTCCTTGGTGAATTTCAAAGCTGAGCCCGCAGCTTTACGCCCACAAAAGTCAGACGACCAGAGG
>JBKCTJ010000210.1:0-14506 GCA_046318875.1 Pseudobdellovibrionaceae bacterium
AAATAGCCTTCAAACCAAAGAAGTCTTGCCGATACGGTTTCAAAAATATTCTCTGGAAGCTTTTTATACAAATTCTTCGTGTAAAAGCTTTGAGGACGAAGGTTTTCGGCTACAGCAGGGCCCAATTCATTCAATGTAGGATTCGTCTGTTCGATGGTGGTCTCCCCTAACAATTATTTCTAATCCTCGACCATAGACCATTTCTCTAATTTTTCAAACTAAAGATCGCAGTGTTGTTTTTTTGCATGTTGCCTTTACGGGCCCAGTAAACCGCGACTGATGCCGTAACCAAGAGCAGCACCAAAGCAGTATTCTCCCCAAGCCGTCGCTCCGTCCATATAACTTGCAAATGGCGGTTTTAAACTTGGCAAAACATAGACATCGCGCAGTTTGTCCCAAGAATAAATGTAACATGAGCCCAGATGAAGGCCGGAGACTCGAGTAATATTTTCATATCTCATTGAGTTCAATATTCCGTTTACTTGGTATGCCCCTCGAGCTGTCATGTTGATTAAATCATTGAGTTCAGTATCTTGACCAGGGGTTGTTCCCATATCCATCCACTCACCCCAACCCTTAAAAATCAACTTTTGCATCAAGTTCAATCCTATCCCACTTTCAAAGGAACTTCCATTTAGCCGGGCCAAAGTTTCAAAAGCATAACCCACGAAATAGAGCCTGGTTTGCTGAGTCCCAGATGGCTTATCCACGATTCCGCCACCACGCATTCTCCAGTAAACGGCACCTAACCAAGTCGTTAGAGCTGTGCGCTCTTCTTGTGGCATATTATCAAATTTGGAAACAGCACCAAATTTTTGTTGTTCTTGTTCAACTAATTTTTTTGCCTTGGCATTATATTCCATAAATTCTGCGAATTGCTTTTCAGCTAACTTTCTGGCTGCAGAAAGCTGCGAAGAATTCCCAGTCCCGGATGCCAGGGCATTGTCGATATTTTTTATGATCTGGTCAAAATCACCTTTCAGCTTCGGGTATCGAATGCGCAACATCGCACTTCGAATTTTCTGATTATACTCATTTGGAAAAAAAGAAAAAGAAACTCCAAGTTGTTGGTGAAGACTCAATGCAAATTCGAGCATTGAATCAATATCTCGAAACATTGATCCTGAAGGCTCTTCCAATTGTTTAGCAAAAATGGTTTCAGGTCGCTCGATTTTTCTACAAATGGCAGCGATCTGATTTTTAATGTCATCTATAATTTGTTGCCCTGTCGATTGAAGATTATCGCCAGCCTTGGCCAAATCTTGGCATGAAATCAGAAAGCTAGGTAAAACTTGTTGACCCTTTGTTTTTCGAACTTCGGCCATAAGATCAGCAACAGGAGCAAACATTTCGATATTATAGTTTGAGAGGATCACATTCTTGATGGGAGTTTGATTCGGGATTTGAGTGTAAAACCCTGCTTGTTTTTGGGACTGCTCAGCACTGATTCCGCCGAGGGCTTGGAAAGGACGAAACTCTTTGGTTTGAGCAAATGCAACAGGACAACATAAGACGAGTGTTGCAAAAACAGTTCGCTGTCGTTTTGATAACTTTAAAATGCTGAGCTGATTAAACAATAAGTTGCTCACAGAACCTCCCTACCCATAGACATTTTATAACAAGATATTCAATTAAAAGACAGTGGGAAGCCAGAGGTCTTGGAATTTTAATTTTTATTGAGGTCAAAGGAAACTTGGGAATAACTGGAAGTTTCTCCTGATGGAGAACCTGGCCTGATTCCTTGTAAAGTCATCGAGACCCTGTATCTTTGGCCAGCAATGAAATTTGATGTGTCAAAGGCCAAATGAAATTTTCCATCGATACATTTCGTTTCGTTGGATCCAGGGTTGATACCGTAAACAGGAGTGTTGACCGTGGATCCGCCGGGACCAGCGATAGAAACAATGATTTGATTATCAGGAAAAGCAGCTTGGGAACATCGGCCTGTGACTTCGGCTTTGGACTGGCCGTCCGTTGATCTGGTAGATGAATTGATACTCATCATGAGGCCGTTCGAAGAAACTGAAGTGTCTACGCAGCCAGTGATGGGACATCCTGAAGTTGATTCAAAATCTGAAAGCAAAGAATTGTCCGATGACGCCTGACATGCCATCAAGACTGTGGAAAATAAATAAATCTGGAGAAGAGAAAGAATTTTCGATTTTGAATTGTATGAGCTCAACTGCTTTGCAGAGCGAATTGCCCGTCGCTTGAAATCAGACTTCATAAATTTCCCCCGATGAAAGGTCAACGACAACCTTTTCTCTTAACTTATTCTCTTAGCTTAGATGAAAAGTAGTTTATTTCAAAATCTTAAAGTCGTTGGTGGGGTTTTTCAGAACCTTTATCTCAATATGAGGCTCAGGAATGTTTCAAATTAAGAACTTTGATCCATTCTTTGGGAAAGGCGCCATGGAAATTCCTTCATGAAAAGGAAGTATACCGAAAGCATCACAAAAGAAAATGGCAGCAAGTCCATGGAAATTCCGATCATCAAATGAAAAGCGAAACCTGCTAAAAGCCAAAAAGACCTTAGTCGAGGATGAATCATTGCCGCCCCAAAAAACACTTCAAATAAAATAGCAGAAAAAGTCATGATCCCGATGATCATGGGGAAATGATAAGTCCATTTCAAGTCCCAAATCACCATCTGAGGATTTGATAAGACAGTCCAAAGTGCAGTTCCATTCCACCAAGAATTTCCACGGAGCTTTTCAAATCCAGTATAAGTATAAATCACAATGACTTGAATTTGCAGCAGTCGAACCCCAGCGGAGCTCAACATCTGATCGATTTCATTTGGTAAAATTTGAAGACCCCTTGTCCAATTCAATTTATCTTTGAGATAAGTGAGAACGGAAAACTGATCGTTGGATTTAATCAAGATAAAATAAAATAAGAACAAAGAAGAAATCACATCGGCTCCGAACAGCACCGCATAATTTCGGTAGATGATTCCCATATAAAGGCAATAAAAAATAGCTGTTGCGATACGACCTAAAACGCCCAGGGCAAAAAACAAAGATAAAATCAAAACGGCCGTGTGGACAAAAATCAAATATTGGTCTGGCCAAAAATTCCAAGTGAACAGAGGACGAACTGCTTCGTGAAGAAGAATCAATGCGCTCTCTCGAGAGACCATGCCAGCATCACGAAAAAAATCCAGTTCAAAGGATTTCATCAAACTTAAATAAAAAATGACGGATCCTAAAATGAATCTGCAAATTCCAACATTGTTGGGAATAGATCGAAAGAAAAATTGATCTAGGAAATCAATGATGGATCTGATCTGCGTGATCATCCCTTGACCCAATTTCAATCCTTTTGTGCGCATTGAAATTCCTTTTTAAAGACGATCACTTCTTCAGAATTTGCTATTTTTAAATTTGAATTGGTTCCGATTTCCTCAAGGGGTGTAATTTTTTCGGCCACTGTTTGAATGGCGACATGGGTAGCTCCCTCATGAATTCGACAGACCCAAGGTGTAAACATATTTTCCAAGCGGTCTTCTGATAAAAGCATGTAGCGGCTCAAATAAAAATGTCTGCGATTCAGAAGCCCGAAAGATCCTTGATTTTTTTCTTTGGGGTAAAATAATTCAAGACTGGGTTGGGTCTCCTCGCCAAAGTCATTTAAAAAATAGACAATGTAGCGGATATACATGACTTGTGCGGGGTCTGGGGAAAAAAAATTCCAATTGGTATTCATATTGAGCTGATTGGAATAATATTGGTAAATTGAACCCATGGATTTCGCAAAGTAACTGGCTCCGTTGGACATGATCACAACGACACTTAAATGAAAGACAATCCATAGGCTAAATATAATTTTAACGAGTCTGAAGTTTCGACTCGTCATATCTTCTTAAACACTGAATATCCCTTTCAGTGACAACTTCGCCTGTGACCGATGCCAGATCAAGGGCTTCGCGGATAGACTGGGCTCGCTCTTCTTCGCGTTTATTTTTTTGCCGTAGTTTTTCTTCTTCGAAAAATTGGGATGTTGTTTCAATATCTGAAAGTTGAGCTTGGATTTTTTCAAGTTCTTCTTCGCCTTCAGAATACGAATTTGTTACTGCGTGGGCCAGAGTTTCAGTAATGCCGCTCAAAACAGGTTTATCAATGGATTCTTCTTCCGTGATTCCTTCAGGCAGTAATTCATCAATTTGTGAAAGTGTTGGCAGTTCACGCAAATTTCGAAGAGCAAAAATTTCTAGGAATTTTTTTGTTGTCCCATACTGCATTGGTCGACCTGGAAGATCGCTCTTTCCTTCAAAATGAACTAAACTTCTCTCCATCAATGCTCGAAGCAAATGACCTGATTCAACTCCGCGGATTTGATCAATTTCATTCTTAACAACGGGTTGTTTGTAAGCAACGATAGCTAAAACTTCAAGGGCTGGACCTGACAATCTAAATGATCGTGGTTTTACGGTTCTTCGCAAAAATTCCAGATTATCAATTTTTGTTTTTAGCTGAAAACCCCCGGTAACTTCTTCAAGGGTGACTCCCCTTCTTGCACCAGCGTATTCAACACTTAAACGATCAAGGCATTTCTTAATTTTATCCGTAGTAATTTGTGTTCCTTTAAAAGCTAATTTTAAAGAATTCAAGCTCACGGCCTTATCTGTTGCGAATAAAATACTCTCAATAATAGATTCCAAGCGCTCGTCTTCAACAAATTCAATTTCTTCAATCGGTGCAGATTCAAATTGTGATAGCTCGGTATCTTCAAGCTGAGCTGCTTCAAGGGGGCTCGATTCAAGATCACCCAATTCCAACTCGCTTAATTCAATGTCTGCAAGCTCTGTCTCTTCCGAGTCATCTGATAATTCGATGCTTTCAGATTCTTCGGTCAACTCCATGGATTCAGCTGCTTCTTCCGCTGCTTCTTCCGAAAGAGACTGAATATTTGCATCCACTTCAATATTTTCGGGCGAATTCTTCTCTTTTTTTGTTTTAGACATTTTCTTCACCGTCTTCCACATTATCTTCCACATTGTCTTCTGTTGAGTTCAAGAGTTCTTGCTCTGCTGCCAAGAGCTCTTCGTCTGTGACCATTTCTTCCGCGTCTAAATCTTCCAGTTCAGCAAAACCCAACTGTTGATCATCTTCAGCATCAGTCAAAACAAATTCGTCCTGTTCCACACTTCCGCCACCATCAGTATTTGTATTAGCTGCAGGTTTTTGTTCAAACATTTTTGAAGCCACATCTTCTGAGTAGACATTGTCGTACTCTTCCACTCGAGTGATGACATCGATTTCTAAATCTTTTTTAAGATCCAGATAAATATCACTGTAAGCTTCTGTTTGATACATAGAAACAAAACCTAGTTTACCTAACTCCAACAGAGATAAAAAAGTGATCAGCAATTGCCGGGCACGATTTTCTGTTTGCATCAATGTGCTATTCAGCAAAAAGAATAAAGAGGTTCTTTCGCCCATTTTCATAAAAGGGCGAATTTCTAAAATCCTCTGAGCAATGGATTGAACTTTTGAAGCAACTTGGTGGACTCGCTTTTTTGCCGTTTTTAAAACTTTTCGATACGAGGTAATTAATCCGAATAAAGCGTTATCTTCAAGTTCGATGCCTTCTTCTTCAGGAGTAAAATCAGTGGTTTGTCCCCGTGCAAAAAAATCTCGACCAAGCCACGGTCGTTCTAAAAGCAGTTTTGCTGCTTCTTGGTATTTTTGGTATTCGAGAAGCTTTTGGATTAACTCTTTTCGTGGATCCTCGGATTCCACGATTTCGCCATTTTCATCATACTGCGGGAGTAACATTCGGCTTTTGATTTGGATTAATGTTGCAGCCATGGCGATGAATTCACCAGCGACGTCCAAATCCAATTCTTTCATCAACTTAATATAATCAAAATACTGCGTTGTGATTTCGTTGATGTTGATATCCATGATGTTCATCTCTTCTTTTCTGATGAGATAAAGAAGAAGGGACATCGGACCTTCAAATTGGTGAAGCTGAATATTCAAATGATTTGTCTGCATGAATTTACTTCCACTAAAACTTCATCCAAGACTTGATGATCTTGAGATTTTTTTTGGCTACTTCACGCGCACGATCACAGCCAACAGCGATGATTGAATCAAGCTCTTGTGTATTATTCAACAATTCTTTTTTTCTTTCACGGGGCCCACAAGTCACTTTTTCGATGTTTTCAAAAAGTCTTTGCTTACAATCACCGCAACCGATACCGGCGCTGCGGCAACCATCAGCAGCCCATTTCAAATCATCTTCAGTGGAATACAATTTATGAAAAGAAAAAACAGGGCATTTCAGTGGATCGCCTGGATCATCTCTTCGGACTCGTGCTGGATCTGTCATCATTAAATTTACTTTTTTCTTCAATGATTTTTCTGAATCTTCGATTAAATCGATGGCATTTCCCTTGGAAGATGACATTTTTTTTCCGTCTAAACCTGGCAGCAAGGGAGTATCCGTTAACAAGGCTTCTGGTTCTGGAATTTTGCCTTTAAAAAGCGAATTAAAACGGCGGATGATTTCTCGTGAAATTTCTAAATGTGAAACTTGATCTGACCCTACGGGAACTTTTTGGCCAAAATACATTGCGATGTCCGCAGTTTGTAAAACGGGATAAGCAAAGCGTCCTAAATTGTGAGTATCTGTTTGTTTGGCCTCTTGTTCAGCGTCTTTCCATGTCGGAACTCGTTCAAGCCAACCCATGGGGGTCATGTTTGCTAAAAACAAAAATAATTCCACATGTTCAGGGATGTGAGACTGAATAAATAAAGTTGATTTATTTGGATCAATTCCCAAGGCAATGTATTCAGCAAAAAGCTCGCGGCTCCAAAGATTGACTTGTCCTGCGATTTTATATTCTGAGGTCAGACCATGCAAATCCATGACACCAAAGTAACATTCGTACTGATCCTGTAAAGCAATCCAATTTCGAATAGCTCCCCAGTAGTGCCCCAGGTGAAGCCGGCCAGAAACTCGCTTTCCGCTCATCACGCGCACTTTGGTCATAGGGGAACACCTGCGAGCATCATGGACCACATAAACAATTCGCGTACGGGGTATGCCAAAATCGAAAGTGCTCCGGTAAAAATCAACACCATCAATACCATTCCAGTGATGTGCTCGTTCTGTTCAAGTTTGTAATTCAGCTCCCGGGGTAAAAATCGCGCCAAAACTTTACCGCCGTCCAAAGGGTGCAAGGGGATCATGTTAAAAACAGCTAAAAACAAATTTGTCGCTGTGAATGTTGCAAGGATTTTAATCAGAGTATCTGCAAATTGGATTTGCATTCCATGTCTAATCAATAGGGCGATGGTGGTCACGGCAAGGATTGCCAACAAAATATTCGCCATTGGGCCAGCTAAAGCGATCCAAAACATATCTTTGGTGGGATTTTTCAAGTTTCTGGGATTTACAGGGACGGGTTTTGCCCATCCAAAAAATATTGGAGATTTGAAAACAATGGCCAGTATGGGAAGCAAAAAGGTGCCAAAAAAATCCATGTGTGAAATGGGATTCATGGTCAAGCGCCCTTCGGCTTCGGCAGTATTATCCCCTTTTAATTTAGCAACAAACCCGTGGGCGTATTCATGAAAACACAAGGCAAACAGAAAGGGAACAAATTGAAGTCCAATATCATGCAAAACTCTGAACAGGTCTAATTCATTCATGCTTTTTCCTTTATCGCACGCTTATCGCAGGCTACAGGTGAAACGCTAACGTAGCTTTTGACAAGTGTCTATTTTTTTGAGGGACTTCTTGTCAGTCATTGCGCTAAAGTATAAAGGTGAGTTTAATAGTGCATGTGGTCTTTTATGATGTCTCTAATGATGTCTCTTAAGTCGTCTTTCACGAGGAGTTTCTATGTCGACAGCTGATCAAAATCATTCCCGCCCCGCATTGACAATTTTATCAGAAGACGAAACAGCTTTCCAAAATGCTGTTCGTGAATTTGCCCTTGCTGAAATTAAGCCCCATGTTTCCGAAATGGATGAGCAGGCCAAAATGAAGCCTGAAATTGTCCAAAAACTTTTTGAAATGGGTTTGATGGGAATTGAAACTCCAGAAAAATACGGTGGAGCTGGTGCTACTTTCACGATGGCTTGTTTAGCAGTGGAAGAAATTGCCAAAGTCGATGGATCCGTCAGCGTCTTAATGGATGTTCAAAACACTCTAGTCACCAATGCAATTTTGAAATGGTCGACAGAGGCTCAAAAAGAAAAATATCTTCCAAAACTAGCAAAAGAATGGGTTGGGGCTTATGCTCTGTCCGAGAGCTCCTCCGGGTCAGATGCTTTTGCATTAAAATTAAAAGCAGAACCAAAAAATGATAAATATATTCTCTCTGGATCAAAACTGTGGATTACAAACGGCAATGAAGCCAACCTGTTCATCGTTTTTGCCAACGTCGATGCCTCAAAAGGTTACAAAGGCATTACTGCATTTTTAGTAGAGCGTGGATTTCCTGGCTTTAAAGTGGGCAAAAAAGAAGACAAACTTGGAATTCGTGCAAGTTCGACATGTGAACTTTTATTTGATCAATGTGAAGTTTCCCAAGCCCAAGTTTTGGGTGAGGTGGGCAAGGGTTATAAAATTGCCATTGAGACATTGAACGAAGGTCGTATCGGGATTGGTGCTCAGATGTTGGGGATTGCTGATGGTGCTTACCACGCGGCTTTAAATTATATCAAATCTCGGGAACAATTCGGAAAGACTTTGGCTGATTTCCAAGGTGTCCAATTTCAACTTGCCGAAATGCGCACGGATTTGGAAGCTGCCAGACTATTTGTTTACAATGCTTGTCGGCTTAAAGATTCAGGACAGGATTTTATTCAAGCTGCAGCCATGGCAAAATTATTTGCTTCCCTAGCAGCAGAGAAAATCACATCCCGAACCATTGATCTTTTTGGTGGGAATGGTTTTACCAAAGAATATCCAGCTGAAAAATATTGGAGAGATGCAAAAATCGGACAAATCTATGAGGGAACTTCAAATATGCAATTGCAAACCATTGCAAAGCTAGAATTGGGAAAATGAGTCTTGCTCGTAAATTAGTAGCCTTCGTTTTTGTTATCAATTCAACCGTGGGTTTCGCACAAAATGCACCCACGGGCAGCTCCACTTCGAAAGCTCAAGTGGTGTTTCATTTAAATTCAGAACCAACAAGTCTTGATCCTCATATTCAGAAATCAAGTGCGGCCGGCTACGCTCTGGATAATTTATATCGTAATTTATTAAAACTGACCCCTAGTGGTGAATTGAAGCCTGATTTAGCCGAAAGCTGTCAGCGAGATTTCGATAAGAAAACAAAACAACACCAGATCACTTGCAAATTAAAGGCGAATCTTCGATGGAGTGATGGAACCGAAATTCAAGCCAAGCATTTTTTGGCGAGCTACCAGCGAATTTTAGACTCAAAAACCCAGTCGCGCAGAGCTGATTTATTTTTTTCAATTTTAAATGCCAAAAAGTATTACGAAGCCGGGATCGATTCTAAAGGTGATTTTAGATCCGGAGAAATTATTGATTTTAATTCCGTCGGAATTAAGGAACTAGATTCGCGGACCATTCGTTTTATTCTGGAGGAAAAAAATCCGGAGTTTGAATTTTCACTGATCGGTTTTAACACTGCACCTTTATTGTCTGCACAGACCGCAGGAAAAGTCTTTTCTGGTCCCTATACCTTACTTGAATGGAAAAAAAATGAATTCATTCACTTAAAACCAAATCAATTTTGGTTATCCAATCATCAGAATCTGCCGGAAGTGAAATTTTTATTTATTCCCGATGATTCCGTGGCTGTGAAGCTCTATCAGAGAAACCAGCTGCATTTTTTGAGACGACTTCCTACACATCTGATCCCACAATATGAAAAGTCTGTTGAATTTCATTCTTTACCGATTTTTCGCTTTGATTATTTGGGGTTTGGGGAACTGTTGAAAGATGACTTTCATCTTCGCAAAGCTTTAGCCCTTTCTCTCCCCTATAACGAGGTGACCCTGCTTTTTTCATCAAAAGGTATTTTTGGTTGTGCTGGATTACCAGAAAGTTTTTTTTCTGGGAAACCCCCTTGTTACTCTTATGATCTTGCTGCAGCGAAAGAAGCCCTCGCAAAAAGTTCTTGGCCCCGCTCGAAACCCTTGCGGTTTATTTTTTCGTCTCAGGGTGGCGATGATCATCAAAAATTAGCCACTTGGTTACAAATTCAATGGAAAAAAAATTTGGGACTTCGCTTAGATATTCAAAGTGTGGAATCTAAAATTTATTTTTCAAAATTGAAAAATGAACAGCAGTTTTTATTTCGTCGTGGAGTTGCTCCGGACAGGCTTTCTTGCGGAGCCGCTTTGGAAATTTTTCGACAGAATGATTCAGAAAACTTTTTAAAGCATTTTGAATTTAAATTTGAAGAGGATTTAATCAGGCTCACTGATCTGAGCGGTGACGAATCCAAAAAACTTTGCACATCCTTGGTGAATCGATTGATGGACAAGTATACGCTGATTCCCACAGGAGGCTTTGAGTTTTCAATTTTAGCCAAATCACGGCTGAAAGGCTGGACTTTAAATCGATTGAATCATCTGGATTTATCCACCCTTGAAGTGAATGGTTTCCTATAAACGATCAATATCATTTAAGAATTCACCCGGATTCCCACCTTGAGTCACTTGAATTATTTTGTTTACTTTTCCAGACCATCATCCGATCAGCCTTATAACTGAGAAGAATTCATCGTGATGAGTAGATCACTGAAGACGATATCAGAAAGGAAGATAAATTATGGCTAACCCAAAAAAAGACCAACCTGGATCCCCATCCCCGAATCCAAAACCTAAAGGCAGCGGAACT
The DNA here is from genome assembly GCA_046318875.1 of Pseudobdellovibrionaceae bacterium. Classification (GTDB taxonomy): domain Bacteria; phylum Bdellovibrionota; class Bdellovibrionia; order Bdellovibrionales; family Bdellovibrionaceae; genus JBKCTJ01. Next base: position 10,840 of record JBKCTJ010000210.1, read on the forward strand.
GGAGGAGCCACAGTCATCGATATGGCCTCTATGCGATGCAAGGCCGATGGTTGCAATAAGAAGTCATCACGGGCTGACTTCTGCGAAGAGCATTTTGAATGGTTCAAGATGGGTCTCATCACGAAAGAAGGAAAGCGTGCTGCTGATTTCGAGAAAAAATTTCAACAACACATCAATCATCAGAAAAAATCTGCTTAATTCAGCGATTTGATCTTTTCATTTGGATCATTCATTTTCATCGTGGTATTCACGCGGAACCTATGAGTGATCCAAATTTAGTTCGAGTTTCCAAGTTGATGAGTGAAAAAGGGATGTGTTCACGGCGTGAAGCTGATGAATTTATCCAAATGGGCCTTGTCTATGTGGATGGTGAGAAAATCACTCAACTGGGAACAAAGGTCCCTCCAGGGTCCAAAGTCACCCTCGCTCCCGAAGCTCAAAAAATTCAAAAAGACTTCATCACTATCATGATCAATAAACCCATTGGGTTTGTTTCAGCTCAAGCGGAAAAAGACTACAAGCCGGCGATCACACTACTGACCAAAGAGAACGAATTTAAATCTGACCCAAAAATCACTCGCACCAGTTCAAATGATCGCATCAATATTCGTAAACCTGCCTTTGCGATGAAAAAAATTGATCCTCAGACTTTGGAAGGTCTTGCTGTCATCGGCAGACTTGATATTGATTCCACAGGATTGTTGATTTTTACCCAAGATGGCAGACTTGCAAAACAAGTCATCGGCGAAGACACTTTGATTGAAAAGGAATACTTGGTCCGGATTGAAAATTTACATCAGTTCAGTCCCTCGGATTTAAAAGCACGAATTCGAACATTGAAAAATGACCTTAGCTTAGATGAAGAAAAACTAAAGCCCTGCCATGTCGAGCAAATTAATGAAGATCAGCTCATGTTTATTCTGAACGAAGGCAAAAAAAGACAAATCCGCCGCATGTGCGAACTTGTGGGAATGAAAGTCATCGGATTAAAAAGAGTCCGAGTTGGAAATTTGAAGCTCGGCGATCTTCCTGTGGGGAAATGGCGCCAGCTCAAGCTCACGGAAAAAATTTAACCGAAGCAGCGAACCAAGGACGGCGTCCAGTTTTTTAACTTTGAGATGTTTTAGAATTCAAACCTGTTGCCGGTTGTCCCGTTCTGCAGAGTTGTTGATAAGCCCAAGCCCATCATTGCACCAGAACACATTTCACCGTAAGCGTTTGCTCCGTCGAACCAATTACTTACTGGAGTTAGGTTTCCCTTTTTATCGCGGCGTAGAGGTGCCATCCAGGAATTTTGCCTTGTTGCGTAGTGGCTTCCTAAATAGCATGCGCCCATGCTGGCGCCGCTACCGAGGGCCCAGCCATCGTAACCCTGGGATAATAAATACCCACCACTAAGGGAAGTTTGAAACAATCCACGAGCAGTCATCATTGCAAAATCTTGAGCAGCTGCTCCACGTTCGCCTTTTTTCTTTGAAGTTCCCATATCCATATGAGTTCCCCAGCCAGAAATCCACAGTGGCACTGAGGTCAGTCCACCTGCGATTATTCCATCTGTTCCACCATTGAACCAGCCAAGCAGACCATAGCCGCCCGTCGCAAAAATTAATCGGGCAGTATGTGTACTCCCCAACATTATCCCACCACCACGAGCCCGCCATAAAACTGCACCAGCAACAGTTGAAATGGCTTGTTTTGTGGATCTGCCCATCCATGCAAATGGAACATCATTCGTCTTTCGGCGCTCACCAGGGCGCAAAATTGTTGTTGTTGGTGAAAACTCTTGGATTCCTTGATTTAGAATTTCAATAAACTCCTGGCGTCTGGCAGGATTTCCATCAGGCTTGCGGACGCACTGGGTAAGTCGATTCATTGCCCGTGAACTTCGGAAGTTGATAAGTTCTTGGGCAAGTTCCTGTGGATTTCGAACAATTGAGGAATGAATTTCTTGCATTTGTCCTTGCAGAGCACTCAAGGTGTTGCCGCGTTCATTACAAACGACTTGTTGTTCGTTTCTTTGTGCTAAACAAACATTGTATGCTGTTGTCAGTTTTGTTTTAAAATCGCCAAATGCTTCATTGCACTCTGGCGATTGGTGAAGAGAAAATCGAAGTTCATACAGCATTTTTAAGTTGTCACAGGTTCTTGGGGTAGCGGCAGGAATTGTCTCACGTGGAGACGCTGCGAAACTGTTTGAAAATGAAACATTCAAAGTCATAAAAGAAAAAGTGAAGAAGAAGAGCCTAAAAACGCCTCCCACTGTAGATCTGCGGATGATCAGATTGTTTAAAATGAATGCTGCATGAGTATTTGCGAACATGCACTATGAAAATGCAAGTTTTGGTCCCAGGAATGATTCTCGTAAGTTTTCAAACGTCTCAAGATCGCAGGGTGAAAATCCCGCTTGAAGTCTCAGTTTGTGACAAATTTTTTCGATTCGCTTCGGCAAGCGATGTCTTAATTTTTTAGATCTGAAAATCAGATCTTGATTTGGATGAATTTCATTTTGTAAACATAATTTGTTGTACCAGGCAGAACCAAAATAAACATGATCAATTTCATCGTCGGTGATTTTTTTGACAGTTTTTTCAATCCTAGAATCTAAAACTCCGCTGAGTTTTCGTGTGAAAATATCACCTGCATCCAACCCGCTTCCTTCAAGATAACGATGCACAATGAAAATACGATCCAGCAAGCTGTCTTGCACACTGACGGCATCCCATAAAACTGTGTGTATGGGCCAGTCACCCCATTTGTAACCCAAGTCATCTAGCCTCATCAGGCATAAATCGAAATGCGAAGCTTCCTCAAGAGTAATCTGCGCCAATTCATCCCGAAATTTTTCTGGGGCCTGGGGAAATTCAACCAAGGTTCGAAGCCCCAGTTCCATGGCTTGAAGTTCAATATTTGCAAGATCGTGAAGGAGTCGCCCTTGGCCATGAATTTTTGAAAAGCCAACTTTGGGTGGATGGTCTTTGAGTGGCAAAACTTGAATGTCACGCTGCGCTTCCAAGGGAATCAAAAATGATGCTGGTTTTGTCAGCGATCGGTGAACGGCTTCTTCGATTTTTTCTAGTCGAACCCTGATGTTGGGTTCTTGAAAATACAATTCGGGAGCAGCATAATATGACAGATTTGTAGACAAAGCAGATCCTTTTTTGGTTAGATCAAATCTAGCACAGCTCGAAATAAAGGATAGTGGATCATGGGAAAACAATGGAAAAAAGCCGGAAAAATGGAAGCCTCCGCAAAAAAAGGAGCGGTAACCACAAAGATTGCCCGAGAAATTCAAGTCGCAACCAAAATGGGCGGTGGTGATCCCAATTTTAATCCTCGTCTTCGACTTGCCCTTGATTTGGCGAAAAAAAATTCAGTCACCAATGATACGATTGAACGCTCGATTAAAAAGGGCCTAGGGCAACTTGATGATGGCAAGACCATCGATGAAACCACTTACGAAGGTTACGGACCCCATGGCGTTGGTGTCATTGTTGAATGCCAGACAGATAATAAAAATAGAACGGCTGCAGAAATGCGAACTATTTTTAAAACCCACGGTGGCGGCATGGGTGAAACCAATTCCGTTTCTTGGATGTTTGAGCGCGTGTGTTTGATCGAAGCTGTCAAAGCTGTAACTTTTGATCCCGAAGAAGAAGCGATTGAAGCT
>JBKCTJ010000211.1:0-2614 GCA_046318875.1 Pseudobdellovibrionaceae bacterium
TTTTCAAGCCATGCTGAATCAGCTTTCACTTCAACTCAAAAATTCGGAGCAAAATGTGCCAAATTCAGGGCTGCTTGCAGAGTTCATTAAATTATCGCCAGAAGAAAAAGAAAATTTGTGGCGTCTCATCAAGATAAAATGACAATCCTCTCCACAAGTTTGACATTAAAAAACACTCTAAAACGATAACAGAAAATTTTAATTTTTCTGTTGATTCTTTATCCATAGATTTTGTTTAATTTGAAGAGTTTTTCGACATTCGAAAAAAAGTTACTTTTTGCAAATAAATAATGAACCCAATAAACTCAAGGGCTTAGAATGTCTCATTTTTGCACTTTTGAAGAAATCGCAATGTCTTTCCATGACTTGAAGGATCTTTGTTTCTGCGGCTCAGAAGGTTTAATGTAAACAAAGATCACCGAAGAGAGTAGGGTTCCATGAAAACAAAGCAGGGAAAAGATATGCAGAACATCACATATAAAAAAATCATCATGATGGGTACGGCAGCTTTCATGTTTTCAGGGTGCTCTAAAGAGTCCGATTCTTTCTCGATTCTCAGTGAGCAACAGCAGTTTGCACAGTCATCGAATTATTCGACTCGTCCAATTGATATCTTATGGGTCGTTGACAACTCAGGCTCGATGGCAACTTCGCAAAACCAAGTTGCAAGTAATTTTTCTTCATTTATTACCGATTTTCAATTAAAAGGTTATGATTTCAAAATCGCCGTTGGTGCAACAGATGCATTTGCCGCAAGACACTATAACGATAACACTCGAGCTAAATTCAAAACTGGAAGCGGTGGCGATAACACGAGCACTCCAATCATCATTCCCTCAACACCTAACTTAACAAACATCTTCGAACGCAATATTCGAGTCGGTGTGAATGGAAGTGGCGATGAGCGCTCCCTTGATAGTATTCGCATGATTCTTTCAAATCCCCTGAATTCATCATTTCGACGACCTGGAGCCTATTTGTCGATTATCGTGGTCACCGATGAAGAAGATTATACACATGGTGATTGGTGGAATGGTTTGACATCATATTTCTCGACGGCACCCGAAGTTAGCAATTGGACCTGGTTGCAAGATCCAAATCGAACAAAACCCGCACTTGGATTAACTCCAGTCTCGGAATTCAAAAGTTATTTAGATGGATTGACTGGTGGAAATGATCTTCAAGTGAGTTATTCAGTCAGCTCAATCGCTGTTCAAGATGCAACTTGCAAATCAACGTTAGAAACAGATGGTTTTGGTGGCCGACGAATTGCTGGGCGGGTGAATGAACTTGCCACTCTGACTGGTGGACAAAAATTAAGTCTGTGTGGAAATTTTGGAACACAGTTATCGCTTTTAACTCAAAAAATTTTAACTGGTGCGAATACTTTTCGTTTAAATCGTGAACCAGTTGTTTCTACAATTGTTGTCACGGTGAACGGCTCAGTGGTTCCTCAGAGTGCGACCAATGGTTGGACTTACACAGCAGCAAATAATTCAGTGGTGTTTAATGGAAATGCAATTCCACCAGCAGGTGCATCAATCACTATAGCTTTTGATCCGACTGGCGCAGACTTTTAGTTAGACTTTTAAGCAGAGACAAGGAATTGACAATGACGAAAGAAATTCAAGGACTCTTCGAAGCAAAATGGTACTTGATGGAAAGGGATCAACAGAAGGGTCCTTTTTCCTACCTTCAATTGATTAAAAAGTTTCAAGAGAATGAAATTCTTGAATATCAGTACGTCTGGGCACCTCATTTTGAAGAATGGAAAATGATGTGCGAATCCGAAGAATTTTCAAAAAAATACATCCAATGGGTTTTTGAACACGTCTATGAAAACAAAGGCGAATTCTTTTTTAATTGCAGAAAATCCACACGAAAAAAAATCAAATGTGAAGTCTCAGGTCATAATTCAATGATCTTCATGACCGGAAATACAGAAAGCTTAAGTCTCAATGGATGCGAAGTTGAATTAGATTACCCCCTATTGCAGGTTCAGGATAAGGTCTTCATGCATTTTAACTACCCAAAAGATTTGAACCTCAATTTCAACGCCCAATGTGAAGTTCTTCAAAAAAAATACACTCCGAAACGCTTACACCAGAAAATGAAGGTCAAATACATTCTCAAGTTCATTCAAAAAAACGAAGAACAAAGAGTTGAAGATATTCTGATGCAAGAGGATTAGAAACTGCATTCTTTGAATGTGCTTGATGCAGCGTCTTTGGTTTGGAGTTAAACGCGTTTGGAGTGTGAGTGTGTTTCTGCATTTAAAAAACAGGACGCCGTCCTTGGCTCGCTGCTTCGGCCTGCGGCCGAGGTCCTTCCAGGACCCGCAGAGCCTATTTTTTAAATGCAGAAACACACTCACACTCCAAAGTTCATCTCTAAAACAATGACTTTATATGAATCAGATCCACAAAATCGTTTTTTATACTTTATGATTTTTTAATTTAGAATTGGGGTCTTCATAAAAACTTGATTGTGATAATCAATAAATAGATTGAGATGTCTTTGTAAGTTCTCTGGTTTTTTAGTCGTGCACCAGCTTCTGCGTGTGAGGCGGTTGATCTTATCTCGCAATAGTGCGCATCTTTGATTTAACGTAAAC
>JBKCTJ010000212.1:0-7037 GCA_046318875.1 Pseudobdellovibrionaceae bacterium
CACTTCAGGGCTCTATGCAAAAATACGATCCCAACAGGGAACCTTGCGTACTTTTAAAAAATTTATTGAAGATGATGGATCACTTTTAAATCCTGGTGAAGCCCGCAAGATCGCAAGATTTTTTACTCACCGTGAAGTCGAGCCCTATGCCCTCGAAGCACAAGTTCAATTGGAAGGAGTCATTAGAGATTCTCGGGTGCTGAATGCCCTAACTTATTTGATGTGGATTTGGTCTACTGAAGAACATACAAATAATGTTTACCGCTTAGTTGAGCTCTACTACAGTCAGCTCTATATCGCACTCAAAGAATCCGCTGGAGACCCTCGGGTCCCCGCTGACAAGCGAGCTGAAATGCAAGATTGGATTTCAAGAATTTACAAAAACGCACAAGCTCGCAGATTTGCCTCACCGCAAGATGGGATTTACGCGTATCGACCAGTGGTCATGACTTGCTTAGCATCAATTCCCCCAGCCCAAACTTACCAACCCATGCCTGAATTTCGCAAACAAGCTGTAACCCGAGTCAACATGTTGCGCCGTTGTCTGCGAGGAGCTTATCCTGCCCGCGGACCCATTCCATTTTCAAATTTAGATTTGCGAGTCTATATTCCGGCCCACCCCGGTTCAGTGATTTCAGAAAGTGGTTTTATTCCTGGAAATAAAGTTCAAGTCCTCAATTTAAATAAAAATACTTTCGATTTTGAATACACTCAAATTGTCACTAGTTTCATGAATCAAGTGATCAAACCTTACGAAGAAAAGTGGGATCTCCTGAATGATGAACAGCAAATCACTCAGATGAAGTCTTTGATCACTCAAGCAAAAGTCGAAAATAAAAACCCCCTTCATGCTGTCTTTATTGAAGCTACCGGTGGACGACCTGAAGATATCGTCTATCAAAATGGAAATACTATTTTAACAAAAGCTGATGCGCTGAACATTGATCGCAATCCGATTTGGCAATTTTATGGATCACCTTCAGAATACGAAAGGCAAACATTTCCAAACATTGTTCGTGTGATTCGGGAAGCTCAAAGTACAATTTTTATCGACTTATTTTTCTATGGTGGAACCATGGGTTTGGCCATCAGTGATTTGCTCATTAAAGAAATGGCGAAAAAACCAAATCTAAAGGTCATGCTTTTGCGGGATACCGTCAACCATTTTGGACACCGCTCCGAAATGAGGCCCGTCTACAATTACTTACGTGCACTCATGTCCCTTGAACCGAAAAGAATCATGGCCTTGCCTTCGAATATATTCGACAAGCGTGTGAATGGTTATCCCGATTTTTTTAAAAATTTCATCAGCGATGACTCTTTAAAAAAATTTGGACTTGATCAGCGAATGTCGCTGTATTTAAAAGCTCAATCTGATCACAGCAAACTGTTGATTGTCGATGGCGATCAGCCTATGGGAAAACCGCAAATGATCGTGGGTTCAAAAAATTGGACAGACGCTTCTGGAGCAGTTTGTAATGATGAAAATGTCTTAATCCAAGGCCCCGCAGCAGTGGTCGCTTTAAACAATTATTACGAAGACATGTATGAAGGCCTGCAAGAAGGCTGGGACCGAGAAAACCAATTTTTAAATGAATTCTATGAAAACATTTACCAAAATGGTTGGGCCCAAGAACAAAAATGCAAAAACACACCCCGCGGCACAAGTCAGCATCTGCGTAAAATTGTTCAAATGTTGTGTCCTTTTGATGTGATTCAGCGGCACAGATTCTATGGGCAAAGTTTTGCAACTTCATTCCCATCCCTTCAAGACTTTGGAAAATTTGAAGCACGCCCCATGGGCCAAGCCATTGTTCGCTTAGGAGAAAACAACTCGTCTGCTTCGATGATTTCTATCAACAATCAAAATATTCAGGCCATTTATAATGCAAAAAAACAAATTTTGATTCACGAACAACTATTGTACGCCAAGGGGATAGTGGAAGCCCTGAAGCTCAAAGCCCGCCAAGGGGTTCAAGTGAAGATAATTTTAGAGGGTTTTATTCATGCAGGATCCCAGTTTCCAGGTATGCCCAATTTGCTTTTCTTAGATGATATGAAAAAAGCTGGAATTCAAGTGAAGTGGAAAATCCATGCCCACTCCGATCAATTTGTTCCCGAACATCATGGCAAAACAATATCCATCGATGGTTGGACAGCAAACGGTGCACGCGTTATTCAGCAAAATACAGCAGCTTTAATTATTGGGTCAGCCAACAAAGATTTACTGACCATGAAGGGTGGATTTCGCGAATTCCAAGCAGAAATTTTTGATCTCCAAGCCTCACGAGATCATGATCTTGGTTTTTGGAAAATTTGGAATGATCCTGAACAAACAAAAGATGCGACTTTTGATGAATTTAATCAGTCTGCTTTTGCACAACAATTAAGAAATCGGGGTTTAACGCCGCAGCAATTCATGCGTTATGTCACCGAGTTTTTACAGTCCATCTATTCCCTCACGCCTATTGCAAGATAAGCTCAACAAATGATTGCTTTGTTTTCATTTGTTTTTCCATTTGAAAGCAAAGCCATCTTAAAATTTAGATTCTGATTGAAACTTTCAATTTTTGAGATTAAATCCGAAGCATGAGAATAAACAAAAGCCTTCTTTTTTTAGTCTGTTTTGGATTTTTAAATCAACCTCATCGCAGTGCTCATGCATATTCTTTTGCAAAGACATTTGAAAAGAAATCTGAAAAGACATCTGTAAGTGGAAGGACCACTGACCGGTCTGATTTTTTCACACCCGAAGTTCTTCAAGAAAAACTTCGCGGTGAAGGACTTATCGGGCAAGTTCACGGTGCCAACCACACAACAAATTTATATGCCTTGACACTGAGGGAACCAAATAATTTTTTCATTCACAAGGAATACCCACTCATTTGGGAAAGTGAAATCATCGCTGCAGAATTCAAATCTTTGAAGCGACATCAAACTATTCGCGTCTTTGGTGATTTGATTGATAACGGAGCCCCGATCACACATATCTTAGTCACTCGATTCGTCATTGAAAAAAACCACACAGCAGAAATAGACCAATACGAATATGTTGCAGAAGCAAAAATTGACGAATTGTTCAATCAAACGTCTTTCATCGGCCGCGTGCACGCCATTGATGATCGTGGAAATGTTCTAGTGATGGAATATAAAGATCTGGTCACGCCGGTGTTCATTCGAGACGCTGAAACGAGTGCCACGATTGCAAAATTATTTCGTGGTGACAAAGTCACTTTGGACTACGAAGTGAAGTCTTATCCAGACAGCCCAAAACATTTAGTGGCAAAACCACGCATTGCCAATGAGTCAGCAGTGAAAGTTATAGAAACTGTCAGTAAATTTCACACCCAAACTGTGACACGTACTGGATATCTGGTGAAATTTCCAAAAAGCCCTCAAATCACATCAGATACCTATGCCGTCCTTGAAACAGATTCCGAAGGTTCTTCGGTGCAATGGACAGTGTTAAATTTTGAAGACATGGAACTTTTCAAAAAAATTCGCGAAAAAATGGCTGGGCTTTGGAATTCCGATACAAGCCAAATCAAAAATGGTCGCAATAAGCTCATCAATATGAAGGTCAAAGTCACTGTTAAAGGTCGAGGCAATGTGGTAGACCCTGGTCAAGCGAATCCTCAGATTCTTGTAGATGCTTTAGAAGACATTTCAAGGAAAACTTCACCTTAGTCCGTACTTGTTTGAATAGGAACCTCCGATAATTCTGACAGCGATTTGGAGGCCTTTCTTGAAACAATGGGTTAAAAAATTAGTCGAACAATTTGAAATCGATGGCACAAAAACCGCAGTAAAAACACCAGAAGAAATTTCCGATGACCGGGCTACTATTTTATTTTTTATCGATACTTTAAACAAAAATCTTTTTGATATCGAAGGACATCCCATTCGCAAAACTCGGGAGTATTTAGATGAATTCAGCAAAGGGATGCTTCATGGGTCAAAACCAAATGATGATGTCCTTTTTCGAATTCGACAGTTTTATTCCTCTTATAGGATTTCTGAATTTACTTACTTACAAAAAACTTTCGAAGACTTTAAAAATATCATTTGGCAATTTGCTGATCATCTTGGCGATGATTTAAAATTCGAACAAACTCGAGAAGCTCAATTAAAGACAAAGTTGGATTCTTTGCGTGAAGCTGTCGAATCAAACTCTATTGAATCTTTAAAAAAACAATCCCGCGATTTCATCAATTCCTACGTTGATCTGCAGAATAAAAAAATTGAACGCAGAACAAAGCAAGTTCACAGTATGAAAAAGAACTTAAATACAGTAAAAAAACAACTCACTGAGGCCAACGAAGAAGCGCGCCTTGATCATCTAACGAAAGCTCATAATCGACGTAGCTTTGACGAGCAATTGAAACGACTTGTGAAATTGTATGATATTTCAGGCCAAAACATGACTTTGATTGCTTTAGATATTGATCATTTCAAAAAGATTAATGATGGCTATGGCCATGATGTCGGTGACTATATCCTGAAAGAATTTGTGAAGATTATGAAAAATACTTTTACTCGGGATATCGACTTTGTTGCTCGGGTGGGTGGTGAAGAATTTGCTGTGATTCTTCCGGAATACAATACAGAAGCTGCTATTCAAAAAGCTGAACAATTAATGGCTGTGGTTAGAAAAGAAGTCTTTGTTCAGGATAAGATGGAAATACGGTTTACAGTGTCTTTGGGCATCGCTCAAAGGGGATCGTCCGAAAATGCGGATGACTGGGTCAAACGTGCTGACCTTGCCCTTTATCAATCTAAGAACACAGGACGAAACAAAATAACTGTGGCGCAGTCTCAACTTGAAATAGTGAAAGTAGCCTGAGCAGCGGCTTAACCAGTCTGTTTTTTTCAGTACTGTTTTTTTCAGTAGACACCTGACCAAAAGTTGTTTGACAGGGTGTCTGCAGTTTTGCTCCCTTGAAAAAATAGAGGCCCATGTTTTATTTCTGGACACTCGTTCGAAATGATTCACCCTGTTTGAGACGCTGACCCTTTCAATTCGAGTTGAGCCGAAATCGTGGATGGACAAGGTTTTGCTTTGCCCCCTTTCATGATTAAAAAAAATAAAATTGCTCTTCTTCTTTTTTTATTTAGTTGTTCCAGTCAAGCCAACATTTCTTTGGATTTAATTTTGAAGCCACTGCTTTCAAATCACAAAACCAAAAATGAAATCACGATCCAAGCTCATCAAAATTGCAAACGTAAAGTTCTTGTTGCAGTGATCGACACAGGAATTGATATCCATCACCCCGATTTAAAGTCGTCAATATGGATGAATGACGGCGAATCCGGCATGGATTCCCAAGGACGGGACAAGGCAACAAATGGTGTGGATGACGACGGGAATGGATACATCGATGATGTCCACGGCTGGAACTTTGCTGGTCAGATCGCAGATGTCAGTGATTCCCATGGTCATGGCACCCATATCGCTGGCATTATTGCGGGATTAAGTCAAAGCAGCGACAAATCGATTCCTAACTGCGCAGTGATTATGCCCATTAAATACATTGATCCGGACACCACAACAAAAAATTCGATTTTAAACACGTCTCTTTCCATCCTGTACGCCATTAAAATGGGGGCTGAAATCATCAATTATTCGGGCGGCGGGCTCTCTTCGAATGAATTTGAAAAAAGATCCGTTCAACTCAGCAACTATAATCAAATATTATTTATTGCAGCTTCCGGAAACGAAGCCAATAACGCAGATGAAAAACCTTTTTTCCCTGCAAGCTATCAAACTCCAAATATGATTTCTGTCGGTGCCGTTGATCGCAGGGGAAATATTTTAGAAAACAGTAATTTCGGCGAACGAAGCGTTGATGTGGCCGCTCCGGGACTTTTTATTTTTTCAACCTTGCCCAAAGGTAAATATGGTTTGATGTCTGGCACCTCCCAAGCCACAGCCTTTGTCACGAGAGCAGCTGTTTCGGTCTTGAACGCACAGAAAATTCATTCTATGAAATCTTGGCAGCTCAAACAGACTGTTCTTTCGAATGTGATTGTGAATCCAAGTTTAAAGGGTAAGATAAGAAGTGCTGGGATCATTTCTACGGATTTGACTCAGTTTGAGCCACAGATAAGGCGCCTAGGCCAGTCGAGTTTTTCTAGGAATTAATCAAGTTTATAAAAAAGGTGCTAGAATAAATCATGCGACATCTCTTCATTCCATTTTCAAGTTGGCCGCATGTTGCAAGCAGACTTTTTATCTCTGGCTTAATTCCATTGCTACTTATTTTATTTAGTGAAGTTGCTGACTGCAAAATGAATGGAATATCCGGCATGTCGGCCAACCGGGCTGAAATTTTGCGTTTGATCCAAGCTCGAACCAATACGGAGCTGAAATCAGATTCTGAAATTACGGTAAGATCTTGGACAAATACAACCGACTATGTTTTGGTCGTCGCAAAACCCCAAGCATCCATGTTTCATGACCGAGTGATTTTTGCCCTGGTCAAACAAAACCAAAAAGCGAAAAAGACCCCCACTTGGAAGATCATTGACTTCAAAGTGACCCGGGCCAACGAAAACCCACTTAAAATATGGGAAAAAAAATACAAGTTTTTGCCCAAAGATATATTTATGCTGGCTCAAATTGCTCTTCAAATTGAAGACTGATGTGAAAGTACGCATTTTTTAGAGCCGTCCCAGGAAAGACGGATGATTTTCTTTTCAATGATTGACAGATTTCAAACATGGTCGCTATATTCTGGGTCTTCGGCCAAACAAAGACATAGTCTTTTCACTCTAGCGGGGTGGTAGTTAAGTTGGTTATAACGTCCGCCTGTCACGCGGAAGGCCGCGGGTTCGAGTCCCGTCCGCCCCGCCAATTCACTTTCCAAAAGCGAGTTGGGTTTAAGGTCTTCAAGAGTGTGACAGAGAATAATCAAGTGTTTCTAAATGGTTGGAAACACACAAAATCAAACAACAACAAAAAAGCAGTTGAGCGTCGAAATAGAACGAAATGTCAGCACATTTCCCAACTTGATGACAGATTGATGACATCCTGATGA
>JBKCTJ010000213.1:0-6823 GCA_046318875.1 Pseudobdellovibrionaceae bacterium
GCTTCAAGTTTGTCTAATGACTTTTTGCTGGGAAGCTCCGGTAGGGACAGTTCTTTAGCCATTCATCAACTGTCTGTTGTTCTCCTTGTCAGTTTTTCTTAAACTTAAGAACAGTGAAACAAAATCGAATTTCCAGAAAACTTTCTAATAAATATGACCAAGGAAATCCTTGGTCATCGGCAATTCCCATCGTGGCGGAACAGCCAGGAACTCGCATCGCCTTTTTTGGAATTGTTCTTTCTGTTGTCCTTTCATTCATGATTCAAGGTTACTTTTCCCAAAGCCGAGTCGAGGAACAATTTCGACCGCTTTTGCGACAAATTCACCCTCAGTTAGTCTTTGATTTTAAATCTATTCGACTTTCTTTGCGCGATGGATTCTTGCCTCGCACGGCCATGGTTATGGATCAGGTTCAAATTGTAATAAACAATAAATGTTTAATTAATACTAGGACTGAAATTGATCAAGTGATTTTGCCTTTTTCAATACTTGGATACTTCTTAGGCGAAAACCCGATCAGTGAGATTCATTTAGGTCATGTCAAAGCTGATCTTGCAACAAGTGATTTGAACTGTGCTGAAGTAAACACAAATTTTTCAGGAACAACACCTTCAGAAGAAACGGCCGCAGCTCTCTTCACTTCCCAGCCCAAAGTGACTATTGCTGAATCGGTCTCTCAAGTTGACTCATCCTCCGAAATTCAAAAAGTCACTGTTTCTAAATTTGAAGTATTTAGAAACAACAGTGAAGAGCCGATTCTGAGTGTGAATGATTTAATCTTCAATTTGCTCTCGGGCGAGCCTAAACACATTTCGTTGTCCTCAAAGTTGAATTTATTCCAAGAAAATAAGGGAATTGATTATTTCTCAAAAGGCGAACTCGAGGCCCAATATCGCGAATTTCCTGAGAAGAAAATTGATCTGTCCCTTGTCGGTCATGTTCGTGAAGGTGGTTATCGGATTGAAGCCAGTCTTTTGCTTGAAACCATGAACTTTCGAATATCCTCGGACATTCAACATATTCCGGTTTATCCATTTGTGGATTTGATGCGGAAACTAGAAATGCCGGAAGTCCATCTGCCAACGGCAAAAATGTGGACCAGCTTTCAAGCTCATGCGGAAGGCTCCTTTAAAAACCCTCAATCGACAAAAATGACAATTAAGCCCATTATTTTAGAAGGTGAATTTGGTTCGATCAGTTCTGAATCCATATCGGTGCAGAATTTAGCGCAACTTGAATTTTTACCTTTTAAACTGGTGACCTCCGGTCTGTCCTTGGATCAAATGCTTGATGAAAAATTTAAAGAAAAAAACTTTCCATTTATTCAAAATCTAGGAATTTTTCAAGGCTACTTCCAATACATAGCAAAAGACCAGTTTTACGTTTCGGGTATACACAACGGTCTTCAATTCATCTTTTCCAATTTAGGACAAAGGAAAATTCAAAAAATTGACAATTTGATTTTGAATATCACAGCTAAAGATGAAGTCTGGAATTTTGATATTCCAAGACTTGATTTGCAAAATGGCATTTTCGATGGTGCTGTTCAGTTGTATTTTTCTCCAAAAGATAAAACTTTGGAGTTAAAATGTGATGTCAATGAACTTGTCTTTTCCGAAGAAGTCCAAAAAGTCATGACTGACGGTGGTTATATTGGCGGAGCTAGTATTTCTTATCAGGGAAAATGGAAAGACTTGGCTCTGTTAAATCAATCGGGAAATTTGAAAATTTCAGGATCAAATGTTTACGGAATACAAATTTCAAAGGCTTCAGCAAAGCTAACTTCAAAACAAGTTGATCAAACACCACACTCTCTTTTGAATCTGCAGGCATCAAGTGTCAAAATTTCCTCTGAAAATATGTTGTTAGCAAATCTCTCGATTTTGGCCAAAGAACTCCCACAAAAAGATAATCAATTCATCTTCAAAGAAGTGATGTCTCAATTTCAAATTGAAAACTTACAAAAAATAGATTGGAAAAATTTAATTTTTATTCATCAAAAAGGTCGAATTCAAAGTCAAGGCGGGTGGAATGAAGCTGGCGAGCTTTACGGAACGATCCAAGCCATCGATTCCGAGTCCCCAAGTGCAAAACAAAAAAAGTGGTCAATCAAAGGAAGACGAGAAAAACCACAATTCGAGGAATAAACTAAATATGACAAATTTGATTTTTGATTTTCCCGCGCTTCAAGCCCATCGGGGGTATCACGTCACAAAAACAGAAAATACAATGGATGCTTTAGAAGCAGCAAAGCAGAATAATTTTTTAGCTTGTGAATTCGATGTCAGATTAAGTCAAGACGGTATCCCTGTTCTACACCACGATCGCTCAATGAAACGCATCTATGGAAACCCCAGGATGATTCACATGACAAATTGGTCTGAGCTAAAAAAAACAGGTATCTGCAGCCTCGAAGACGTATTTCATTCGAATCGTGTGCCCGATTTTTTGAATGTTGAAATCAAAAATGAGTCGTTAAACGATTTTCATTTAGAAGATAAAATACTGCAGCTTGTGCGCCAGGTGAAATCAAATAAACAAATCCTCATTTCTAGTTTTAACCCTTTCAGTTTAATGTTCTTTCAGCATCGGTTGCCAGCACTGCCTCGGGCCCTCATCGTGAATCTTCGACGGCACGTGCAAAACCCGATTTATTTACGGCGAATGTGGTTGGATCCGCTGTTGTCCACTCAGTTTTTGCATATTGACTATCACAGTTGCGATCGTCGCATATTGTTTTTAAACAAACTTCGCGGTCGCAAAGTTTCAGTATGGACAGTGAATGATACTGTGACCACCAAGGGTTTCTTAGATGCAGGAATTGCGAGTGTTATTAGCGATACGGTGACACCGACAATGCTCAAAGGATAATGAAAATGAACCAAAGACTTGTGAAAACAAAAATGCAACTCGCAGAAACGAGATCAAAAAACAAACAGGGTATTCAAACTGGCTTTGAGATTTTGGGTTCAGGGCCTTTGAACAAAAATGGTGTCCCTACTTTGCCTCCAGATCAAAAATCAGTTGATCGTTGGCCGGTTCTCGATTTGGGTGTGTTGCCTGATGTCACTTCTGAAAATTGGAAAATTGAAATCAAAGGTCTTTGTGGAAAACCAGGTGTCTTGGATTTCGCAACTCTGAGGGCTATTGGTGAAAGCGTCGATCAATCCGATTTTCACTGTGTGACAGGCTGGAGTAAATTAAATATGACTTGGAAAGGTGTGCGATTTTCTGATCTTGCCCAGCACTGCCAAGTTCACGAATCAGCAAGATATATTTATGTCGAGGGCTATGATCATTATTCGACAAACTTGTCTGTCGTCGAAGCAATGAAGTCAGATGTTCTGTTAGCCTATGAAGTTGATGGGAAGCCTCTGCCAAAAGAACACGGGGGACCTGTGCGAATGATCACACCACAGTTGTGGGCGTGGAAAGGTGCAAAATGGATTTCTTCAGTGACCTTCCTCGAAAACGATCGACGTGGCTTTTGGGAAGAGAGAGGCTATTCAAATTCTGCTATTCCATGGTTGAATGATCGCTATACAGCAGACGAAGTTCCGGATGATGAGTCTTCATCATAAGAAATTTTATCAAAATTCCTGAAAAAATTATTCCAAAACGCAGCCAGTTTGAGAATCATGCCAGCGAGCTTTAGATTTTGAGAAAAAATAAAGTGCTTTAGCTTCTACGGATTTTTCTTCGTTATTTATAATCGTTTTAAAAATTTTTGGAGAAACTTCGACAAATTTTTTGCAGTAGACTTCATCCCGCTTCATGACAAAAATACAAGAGCAATAAAGCCTAGCTTGGTAGCCAGTGCCGAGAGGTAGCAGACTTGATTTGTATTCGTTTTGTCGAAGGTCAATGTCATTTGCGGCAACAGCTAGGGTAGTGAAAAAAAACATAATCAATATCGAAGAAGTTATTGCGATATTTTTCATTTAGTTTGCTCCTAGTTGCACAACTTGTTTCAGTAGCTCAGCTTCGTTGATTGATTCTTTTTGATCTAAGCCCAAGCGCACAGCCACAATTTTCATCGAAGGAATAATAATCAAATACTGGCCCCAGTGCCCTCGGCCGACATAAATATCTTTGGGAAAATTTGGAATCTGATCAAGTCCCATATTTTTCAAATGTGGTCGCCACCATTGCCGGCAGGGAATCCAGTTGCGATCAGATGTCGCTTCTACAAATTGGGGAATGACTTCCGTCGTGTAAGCAACCCAATCAGAAGGGACCAATTTTTTTTCTTGATGAACGCCGTTATTCAGCATCAGTTTCCCAATTTTAGCGACATCACGGGAAGACATGTAAAGCGAAGACCCAGACATCCATTGACCATTTAAATCCGTGTCAAAGGTCGCTGTTGTGATCCCGAGTGGTTCAAACAAATTTTTAAATGGTAACTGTTTATATTCAGTGGGTGAGAGTCTGTTTTTTAACAATCCAAGAATTAATCCAGAATCACCGGATGAATAATAATAATGTTTTCCAGGTTCATAAATCTGTCTGTGGCTGAGGATAAACTCCACATTGTCATTTTTGCCATCCCCGTAAAGCATTTGGCCAATTGAAGACTTGGTTCGATCCGATGACCCTTCATAAGCTTCCAAAAAGCTTAGTCCCGATGACCATTCTAAAATGTGGGATAGCTTCATTCGGCAGTCGACTTGGTCTTTAAACTGTGGAGCAATTTGACAGACACTTTCATTCACATTGATCTGATTTTTTTCAACAAGGGTTCCTAAGATGACACTGGAAACGCTTTTTGTGACAGACCATAAAATGTGCGGAGTATTTGGATTAAAACCCGGCTTTGATTTTTCATAAATGATTTGATCATTTTTATAAATCACCATGGTTTCGGTTGGAGATTCAACTGAAGCAGCCCCAGAAGGAAACAAAAATTCATCCATGGCAGCTTTTGGCGAAGGAGAGGTCAAAGAATTCAAGGAGAGCGAGCGAAGGGAATAAGTCAAAAATGCTCCAAGGATGACCAAGCTTGCGAGGGCCATTTGGAATCTAGTTCTTTTGTTCATAATCATCCTTTTTAAAAATCGAATGTTTTAATCTGAACAGATATATTTCATGGGAGCAAATAAGCTCAACATATTGACGCTTCTCGAAAACTCCATTTTAAATCATGTAAGTTGTACAAATGTTCTTACTTTTGTGAATTAAAAGCTACTCAGGTGCGAGAAATCACGCGATATACACAGGACCTATGAAAAACCAAATTCCAATGAAGACTCCAAAGACACCAGTTGCCCAATCTCGTTTTGAAGAAATGAATCTTTCTCAGAAATACCTTCAAAATCTAGAAAAAATGAAAATTGAAAATCCCACGGACATTCAATCAAAAGCAATTCCTGAAGGCATGGCAGGATCCGATTTGATTGCAGTGGCACAAACGGGCAGTGGGAAGACCCTTGCCTTTGCTTTGCCGCTCCTTCATTTTTTGGATAAAAATATTGAAGCAAGAGCTCTGGTTCTGGCTCCAAGTCGTGAAATGGCCCAACAAATTCATAAAGTCATGATGGAGCTTTGCGGGGAAACCGAAATCACAAACTGCCTTGTGATCGGTGGGACACCAAGTGCAAAACAAATTAAAACTTTGCGAAAAAATCCACGATTGATCGTAGGAACTCCAGGTCGATTAAACGATCATTTGATCGGAAATAAACTTTTGCTTCAACATGTAGAATTCATCGTCATCGATGAAGCTGATCGGATGCTCGATATGGGCTTTCTACCTCAGCTCAGAAATATCCAAAGTACACTGCGCGGACAGCGGCAAACCTTGCTCTTCTCGGCAAGCATGAATCCGACAGTGGAATCAGTCACAAAGATTTTTATGAAATCGACTGCTGTCATGATCAGGTCAGCCGAAGCTGAAAAGCCAGTTCACAGTTTAAACCAAACAGTTTTACTGATTGATAAGTCTGCAAAAAACGATCGCCTCTTGGATGAATTAAATGCCACCAGAGGCGGGGTCATTGTCTTCTGCGGAAATCAAGGAAGTTGCGAGCGCCTCGGTCAGTACCTGAAAGAATACGGTTATTCAGTTGATTTGATTCACTCTGGTCTTTCTCAGGGGCAAAGAAATCGTGTTGTTCGTGATTTTCGCGAAGGAAAAACTCGTATTTTAGTTGCAACGGATTTGTTGGCTCGAGGAATTGATATTCCCCATGTGGATCACGTGATCAATTTTGATTTGCCATTTAAGTCAGAAGACTTTTTACACCGCATTGGAAGAACTGCCCGGGCCGGACGTGTTGGAAACGCACTGACCTTTGTCACCGAATCCGAAGCTAGAGTTTACCTAAAAATTAAACCTTACTTGCAAGGTGCAAAAGAAGTGAAAGTTGATCCCGCTTTCACATTTAGTGAGAGAGGACCAGCAAAATTTAAAAATAAAAATGCCTCAAGGAAAAAGGGATTTGATCCCACCCAAAAATCGACAACGAAGCCCTATGCTCCAACCATTGGTCGCTTTGATAAGCTCAACAAGCACACTCAATCCGATCAAAGGAGATCAAATCAAGCTGAAGTTGTTGATGCTAAGCCTTTAAGAAAGGGCGATAAATACTCGGATTTAGCGGCTAAATCTGCCGGTACCGGTAAGCCCAGTGTTTGGAAGAAAACTCCGAATGCTTTGCAGGGATCCTCAAAACCACAATCCAGATTTGTCAAAAAGAGCAGTCCAGCATCTTCAATTACAACTCGGGATCGAAGATAAAATTTTTCGCTGACAATCATAATGAAAGAACACAAGTAAAAAATTCGACTCGCTGGTTTGTAGTCTATTAACTGCGAGTGGAGT
>JBKCTJ010000214.1:0-10121 GCA_046318875.1 Pseudobdellovibrionaceae bacterium
GAAATTGAAGATGCAAGAATGGCAGCTTGGAATGCACCTGGTGTCATGGCTGTGGAAAATAAATTGACCATTTCGCAATAACTCGCCGTCGAAAAATAATCGTAAAAACAAGAGCAGCAAACATCGGCTCTTGTTTTTACTTTTCAACAAGATGTACTGAACGAGATTGCATGGGATGCAGTATCTCATCCAATCAAGTGAGTGGTTTGGCTGATGAGGGAATCGTCACCTTGCGTGGAAGTGTTGCGCATTATTTTGAAAAATCTCATACAGAAGCTGCAGCCCAACGGATCGCTGGAGTGCGGGCAGTGGTTGATCGTGTTGCTTGGATGGCTCCAGGTATTGAGAGAGTTGAAAATAACAGGAGAGTCTCTAAGTGGTGAGACACTTAAAGTAGGTTTTCATAATCAAAATACTCAGTCATTGTATAATTTGCGTAGTCATGTCGTTCCAGATAGGTAAAGTTAATTAAGTGTGCTAGCTTAAATTTTCCGTTCAAGAGGGGTGTTGGGAATGTTGAGAGCTTTCTTAAAGGAACATCGCGAGGAAATTATTGAGCTTGCTTCGCATGAGGCTGTTTCGCTCGCAGGTGTTCGTCCAACATCAGATCAACTCAAGCTGGGGTTTTTGATTTTTTTTCAGCAATTGCAAAGTTCCATCGGTGGTGGGGATGATAGTCTGTCACAGTTAACACCGGAACTCAATCATTCCGCCAGTGTAAAAACTGGTGCAGAGTCTGCTGGGCAGCTTGGAATTGAAATGTTTCGACTTGGCTATACACTTTCCCACGTTGTTCATGTTTACGGGTCACTCTGTCAGGCAGTCACAGGGCTTGCGATCAAGAAAGGCATCGATATCAGTAGTCTTGAGTTTCGAGATTTAAATCGATGTCTGGATGTTGCTCTAGCTGGTGCTGTGAGTTCTTTTGAAAAACTTCGAGATTCAAATCGAATTGAAAGCGAAGTCAAACGTTGCGGATTTTGCGCCCACGAATTGAGAAATTCTTTAGGAGTAGCAATGTTATCTTTAGAGATGATAAAAAGTGGACAAGTTGGCTTTGCCGGAAGTGTCGGGCAAGCAATGGAGCGCAGTTTAAAACGAATGGAAGAACTGATTGGCCGTTCCCTGACAGAAGTGAAATTGGTAGGAGCTGCACCAAATATCGAGATCCAATCGATCAATTTATTGCTTCTTGTTGATCAGCTCTTGGTCACGGCAAATGTAGAAGCGAAGAAAAAAAAACAATCCATCGACGTTCAAATCGATCCCAATTTGACCGTCGATGCAGATCTGCAGTTTTTTCACTCTGCCATTTCAAATTTAATTCAAAACGCATTGAAATATTCCCATCATGGCGGAAGAATTCAAATTCGCGCACAGTCAGTAGATCAAAATGTTGTTATCGAAATTGAAGATGAATGTGGTGGGTTAGCAGCCAATGCAGAGCAAGACCTGTTTAACCCCTTTGAACAGCAAAATAAAAATCGAAGTGGACTTGGCCTTGGTTTAACACTCACACGGAAAGCCATCGAATTGCATCATGGTAAAATCTCGGCTCGTAGTCTTGCTGGAATAGGCTGCGTGTTTAAAATTGTTCTGCCTGCAAAATCTCAATTGGTATGATTCCAACAGGAGTCCCAAAGGTGGTTCCACCTTTGCTCCGTCAACTATCTACGGCCGCCTGATGGTCGAGGATTAGGCGCTGCTCTTGAAGCAGATCCCTGGCGAGGGGGATTCGTCATCGATGATCTGCCTGCGTGTTGAGCTGTTTCTTCATTATTTAGAAAGCTAGAGTACCACGATCCGCGCCCGTCATTGCTCACTGTAAAGGGGGTTGTTGTTGAGGAATTTGAACTTATTTCAATAAAGGGCTCCTTGATTTGTTGAAATCCGTCGGGAGTTAGCTGAGAAAAAACATCCATCAATTTTTTCACGGGACAGGCCTCTCCTGTCTCTCGATCGAGTTGTTTGAATGCATGGCTGACTCCAGCTTCATCTTCGCGACGGAGTCTTTCGAGCAAGGATCGAGAAGCCGGGCATGGGTCCTCAGGCGATGGCCTCTCCGTCCCTATGCGGGGCGGATTGATTAGCCGAAAAGTATCTCGGGCGCTGTCGTATGCCGATTCACCTATATCGATGACTCCTATCGGAACTGCGGTTGCCGGGTTCAGTCTTAAAAGTGTTTTCCCTGCTAAAACTACTGCTTTCTGAACCTCAATGGCATTATACTCACTGTCACAAAGTTTTTTTGCGGTTCCCCGAAAGACATTTTGGCAGCGCATGGGATGGTTGCTCAAAGGCTCAGGACATGAGGAAATCAAAATGTCACCAGCGGAATTCTGCTCAACATACATCAGCTTTCCCCAATGCTGAGGTTGTGTTCCCTCGTTATTTGAATACCCAATGGGAAAAGTGTGAGTGCACTGCTTCGGATCATCAAGTGTCAGACGAATAACTCTATTCACTTTAGGTAAATCATTGGGTCCTTGAGACTCAGCAAAAAAAGGCAAACAGAGAGTCAAGAAAGGCAAGGTGAACAAAAACCTGATGCGCATAAGTTATGTTAACAATGAGATAAGATTTGTCTATTTTTATCGGTGCGTGTCTCACACTGGGTCATTGATAAGTCCAAGGAAATAAGTCTAAGGAAAGTGGTCAATGGAAGATTTGATTTATTGAGCTTCGCTTTAAAACATGATTCATCGACGTTGGGCCTGACCAGATTCCGCAAACTAAGTCGGATGAACTTAGTTTGCGGAATCCCTGTTTAATTATTGATTCCGCAAACTAAGTTGGATAAACTTAGTTTGCGGAATCAATAATCAGGGAGTGCCTCATGCTCATCGGCCGGCAAGACGAACTTGATCAGCTGTCAGAAGACTATAAATCGATCAAGTCAACAATCGCGGTGCTGTACGGTCGGCGCCGGGTCGGAAAAAGTTTTTTGCTTCAACATTACAGCCAAAAAAAGAAGAACTCCCTGTATTTTGAAGGATTGGAAAATGAGCAAACGCCTGGCCAAATTTTACACTTTTTACGTCAGTGGGCAAAACAATCACAACAACCTAATATTGCAAAATATAAGTTAACAAGCTGGAACGAGGTTTTTGATGAACTCACAAAGACAATAAAACAGCATAAGCAAAAAACAGTCATCGTTTTCGATGAGTTTCAGTGGATGGCAAGCCAGCAAACAAGACTTGTTTCACTGATTAAATTTTACTGGGACAATCATTGGAAAAATGAAAATATTCAGCTCGTTCTTTGTGGGTCAATTGCTCACTTCATGGTTGAGAGGGTTATTCACTCAAAAGCACTTTACGGCCGCATTCAAGTCGAGATGTTGATTGAGGAACTTCCTGCAATGGACGCGCGAAAACTGCTCAAACAACGAAGCGAGAAGGAGTGCTTAAAATATGGATTAGTCTTAGGCTTCATCCCACTTTACTTGGAGAGTGTGAATCAGAAAAAATCTTTTGAGATCAACATCAAGGAAATGTTTTTTCAAAAAAATTCATATTTTTTAAACGAGTACGAGAAAATATTCTTTTCACAATTCAAGGAGTGGAAAACTTACCAAACTATTACCGAATCACTCCTGGACAGGCCGCTGAGCCTCGTAGAAATTTCAAACAAAACGGCAGTAAAGTCAGGGGGCGGTCTTACAAAATATCTTCATCATTTGATTCTTGCGGGCTTTGTCGAAGTGCTCAATGACCCTCTTTATCCATCGCAAAAGAAAAAACGTTATCGAGTCGCGGACCCCTACGTTGCGTTTTTTGATAAGTATGTCAAAAATAGAAAGAAAATCATTTCCTCACAATCCAGTAATCGCTTATTTGAAACACATGTTTTGCCGAACTGGAACCCTTGGCTAGGCTATCGTTTTGAATACTTTTGCCATAAGAATGCAATGTCTATCGCGGAAAATCTGGGCTTCGCAGATAAAGTAGAGACTTTCGGTCCGCTCTTTTCGAATATGAAGGGTGGGCATCAGATTGATTTGTTATTTAAGCGCTCGGATCAAGTTCTTACTGTTTGTGAAGTGAAGTATATTGAGGGTGCGGTAGAGCCCTCAGTTATCAGCGAATTTGAACGAAAAATTTCTCATCTTGATCAAAAAAAATGGACAATTGAAAAAGTATTGATCGCGCCCCATGGCGCAAGTAAGTCCCTTCATGCCTCAAATTACTTTCATGAAATTCTTGACCTGAAAAAATGGCCTTTTTCTTAAACTACTCAGAGCAAATATTCGTTTTAACAACAGATCTCGATTCATGTATTGGTATGTGTGCGTCGTGGCCGGATGTTCCTAGCAACAATAACTGGTTCTTCGCGCAGGATAATTTCATAAATAACGAGATTGCCTGCGACAACAAAAACTCTCTTGTCGGATTGGCCGGCAATTTTGGAGCCCAGGTCGGGAAATTTACTAAGTTTTACGATCGAATCAACGAGATCATCTCTGATGGCTTGACCATGTTTTTGACTTAAATCTCCAGCGCAAAGCTCAGTTGGAGATGTTCGCACCTGTGCCCTAACTGATGATGGTGTTGTTGAATTAAAAAAAATCATTTGAGCTTAGACGATAATTAGACGAGAATTAGATGATTAAAGGACTCCTCTAAAATGCTCAAGTATGAGATCACTCCAATTTTATTAGATAACTTAAAAAAGATTGCCGTTGAAATCGAAGGCCTCAATCGTCAGACTTTTTCTGAAGTCGTATTGCTTGAAATGGAAGCCGAAGCTGATGCTCAGTCAGCTTATTCTTCAACAAGCATTG
This sequence comes from Pseudobdellovibrionaceae bacterium, assembly GCA_046318875.1. Taxonomy (GTDB): domain Bacteria; phylum Bdellovibrionota; class Bdellovibrionia; order Bdellovibrionales; family Bdellovibrionaceae; genus JBKCTJ01. Next base: position 4,787 of record JBKCTJ010000214.1, read on the forward strand.
AAGGTAACCCCTTACCTCTGACTGACGTAAAAAAAATTCTAAAAAATAAACCTAATCAAATTCGAAACACAGAACGTGAAGTTTTAAATTACAATGAATCCTTGCTTTGGTTGAAAAAACAGTTAGATATAAAAAAATTTGATTTTAATATTCAACTTGTTCTTGGAATTCATAAAAGAGTTATAAGGGGCCTCCTTTCTAAAACTCAAAATGGAAAATTGAGATGCGAGCCGGTCTTTGTTAACGACCCTAAATTAAGAAAAACTATTTATTGGCCACCAGATCATCAAGACGTAGTTCGAATGATGAAGGAGCTTATAGCTTTTGTATCTCAGAATCGAAATAAAATAGACCCTATCATTCTTGCGGGTTTATTTCACAAGCAGTTTGTGATTATTCATCCGTTTATCGATGGCAATGGCCGAACTGTCAGATTAGTTACAAAGTCAGTGCTGGCCGATTTAGGTATCGATACTTTTAATCTATTTAGTTTTGAAAATTATTATAATCAAAATGTGAGCACGTATTTTCAAAAAGTCGGCGTGCGCGGTAATTATTATGACATTCACAAAAATCTAAACTTTACAGAGTGGCTAGAATATTTTTCAGCTGGAATTCTAGACGAATTATTGCGCGTAAGAAAGCTGCTCGAAAAGTCGAAGCAGTCCTCTACCCCCGAAAATGAAATTTCTTCTGAGCAAGAAAAAATTCTAAACTTTATCAAAAAGCACAACTTCATCAAAGACAGAGATTACGCTAAACTCACTCTTCGAGCTAAAGCAACGAGGGCCTTAGATTTTAAAAAACTAATTCGTTTGGGCCTTATAAAAAAAATGGGCCAAGGCCCAGCTACTTATTATTTATTAACAAAGTCTTAAAAAATATTTAACTTGAGTAGCCTAGAACAAATTGCCATCCTTTAAATTGAACATTTTTGATGGCAAGTTGCTCGCTTCCACCATAGATCACTGTTCCGCCAGTTGAGCCCTGCAAATCAGCTAACCAATTTATGCCATTAACCCAATTTACGTCAGGGGTGAGGCCAGATTTGATTTCGTAAAGCTCAAGTTGCTCGCCATGATCAATGACCAGATCCACTTCATGCCCATGTTGATCTCGCCAAAAATAAAAAGGCGCTTCTTTTCCGGTATTTAAATACGTTTTCATAAGTTCGGTGATAATCCAATTTTCAAATATGAATCCACGTAGGGGGTGAGTTCGTAATTGAGTTGGTGTTTGGATTCGCAGTAAATAGCAAAGTAGTCCAGTGTCGTAAAAATAAATCTTTGGTGATTTTATAATTCTTTTATTGAAATTACGAAAGTGTGGTTGCAATCGATAAATAATGAATGAGCTTTCAAGCACACTCAGCCATCGTGTAATTGTCGGCTGAGTAACACCAACTTCGGTTGCTAAACTAGAGGCGCTTAAAAGTTGTCCTGTTCGACCTGCACTCAAGCGTAGGAAACGATCGAATAGTGCAGCATTTTCTACTTGCAAGACGCTTCTAACATCTTTTTCAACGTATGTTTCAAGATAAGATCCTAACCAGTCATGAGGCTCAAGATTTTCATTATAAATTCTGGGGTACAGCCCTGTCCAAAGTTGCTCATCAAGATCATTTTTTGCTAGTTGATTTGGTAGTTCATTATAAGCCAGTGGTAATACTTTAAAGATTCTAATTCTGCCCGCGAGAGATTGTGAAATTTGATCAGATAGAGAAAAGCTATTCGACCCAGTTAAAATCCATTTGCGTTGATCCGTTGGCTCATCAATAAATACTTGAAGATAAGAGACTAGTGTTGGTGCTCTTTGAATTTCATCTAAAACAGTGATGCCCTGGCAATTCATTAGAAAAGATTTTGGATCTCTAAGTGCAAATTCTCGAACATCTGGCAGCTCAAGGTTAAAGTAAGAGTCCGGTTTCAACTCAGACCTTGCTATTGTAGTTTTGCCTGATTGCCTAGGACCAATGAGGGCTATAGCCTTAAATTTGACTAATGATTCTTTGATATTTTTGGAGATTGACCTATAGAACATATTGTATATGTTGAACAATTTTACTTAATTGTCAATTAAATATTAAATATTAAATCAACAATTTTAAACAAAAAATGAATTATCAGAAGAAATAAACTAAATATTTTTTGTACGCCATCACTCAATAAAATTTAGATAGAAGGCTACAACAATCCCAGAGCTTTAGTCCGTCCATGCTGAAATGGTTAAGAAAATCACAAAATGCCTAGAAAAAAGTGGAATCACCTGCCAGTGGAAATATTTCGGAGTCGTCTATTTTCGAAAGAGCAATTTGAGTTGCTCTTTCGAAAATTGGTTCTCAGATTTTAATCATTATTTCGCTAAATTCAGAAAGTTTGCGTTCAATACTGCAGGAGTTGCAATGCTTGGTTGGGCATGTGATGCATTGATATCTTCATTGTAAGGAAGCTGCGCTCGAACATAGTTTTCATCGACAGACACATTCCACAAGCTTTTGAAGTACTTTGCATACTTTTGATTGAGGATCGGAACTTGAGTTAAACCAAAATTTTCCCAGTTGTTTCTCATTGCCGCACCTGTGTATTGACCAGCACCAGACAAAACCCTGTTCCCATTTAAGAGAGCAAATTTGTTATGCATCATTGAACCATTGCCACCAGCATTTCGGTTGGTTTCAATATAACGAACCATAATGCGAGGTGCTTGTGACTTTAACCCCTCGAGAAATGATTGCGCGCCTTGAACTTCACCTTTATTCGTGACTACGTCATCATCCATAATAATTCGAACATCAACCCCTTTGCGAGAAGCATTGACAAGTGCTTGGCCGATTCCACGATGCAAGAAATGTTGAATGGCAATATAGATGTATCCGTTTGCTGGCACCCGCGAAATTTCATTTACAAATGTTCTATGGACGATGTCATCATTATTTGGAGCAAACATTGATGCAATTCCTTCCCGTGCAATTGCTTGTTCAATTTGCGAACTGCCCATTACATTTTTGTGACCAAAACAAGCTTCTCGACTTTGAATGTATCTCTGTGCAACTTGAGAATCATTTGAAGCTTGGTGTCCGCCAGCGCTATTTGCGAAGGAAATTGCAGCTCTTAATCCTTCAATAACACATTCATAAGACTTCACTAGATTACTTGTTTTTGGCGCAACCATCGTTACCCAATGATCGAGATGAAGACTTGTGCCAAAAGCTGATAAATTGCCTGAAGAAAAATTCACGTTTACACTTTGTCCCACACCAGGATCGACAAAGAGAAATTTATTATGATGAAGTCTCCATGGTTGGGAAGTCAGACCACCAAGATAGGCCACTTTCAATTTAGAAGATGGACTCGAAGTATCAACTCCAGCACATGCTGGATTTTTCTGGAGATCGGAAACGTTTGCAACAGATCCTCTGTCCAAAACGATTTCTACCGCAACGCCCTTTGAGAGAATTTGGCAGATCTTTTTGTGAACGTTTTTATTCGACATACTAAAATAAGCGATATAAACCTTAGCTTGTGATGGATTTTTCAAGGTTCGATCAAGTTGCGCATTGATTTTATCCACCATTCCCGATCGCAAATCAGCAGCTTTTGTATCATTTTGTCCATGACAAAAAGTCTTTTGAAAACCGTTATAAGAGCAACTTGGATCAGTATGCATCAAATCGAACTGAATTTGAGAGTGACCATCGAATGAGAATAGACCTGCGACAAGCGCAAGGGAATACTGGAGTTTCAAATTTTTCACTTTAACCTCGTTTTGTTAAATTTCTATTATTCTTTGAAACTTCAGAAATTGTTCCAACCCAAATCGTTTTCAAACCATTTGACGAGCTAGCATCATGGTCAGGAACAATTTAAGGCTCACTCTGTTGTGACTTTATACGTTTCAAAATGAGAAATTCGGATTCGTCGAGTATTTACTTTTTGCGAACTTCCCTGTCGATGAAATCGATTGCAAAGCTCTTCATCGTATTTCCTCTGACAGCAGTATTGTAAACAAAACTTTCTGGGATCACTCTTGGACCCTTACTGATTTTGATTTGGCGAAACTCGTTATCTTGCACTCCAGCTGTGTTGTCTGGAGGAGGAACAATATATTTTCTGTTTTTAAAAGATCGATGTTCAAAAACCATAAATCGATAAAAAAAGCCAATCCTTCAACTAAGATTTTACTCGGTTGTGATGTCTTTCACTTCAACTCGGTAAGCCTGAGATTTAAATCCTTCAATACTTTGATAAGCCCAATCGAGCTCCATACCGTCGCAGTAGTCCCTCGCAGAATCGCCGACGACTTGTAAAGATTTAATCGACATCGATTTAGAATACGATGTCAGACCCGTTGGCTTACCGTTACATTCTTCGGACTTTTTGTCTTCATTTTTGACCAAGAGCGCATCTACACTTTGACCATTTTCAAGTAAATATTTTCCGTAGGAAATTTCAAGATAACCTGCTTTCCAATCATTTTGATTGTCACTTTCCCCCTGTACAATTGGAAGTAGCTTTTTTATCGGAGGGCGGTTCAACTCAGGCAAGGACATCAACTCACAATTGCCTGACTTTCAATGCCTTTATCTAGCACAAGATAAAGATACGGCTCTTCAAGAGACACTTGGTCAAGAGCCAATTAAGAACTGTAAACTAACACCGCAAGAGCTTGCACTTTCCAATCCACAATCAGAAACAATCGTTTCCGTAACTGGACAACTTGATCAGGTCATTGACTTACGCAAATCGAAGAGTCTTAAGAAACTCACAGCAATTTTTAAAACATTTAAGCTTTCAAAAGAACTCATTCGATTGGCTAAGGAAATTTATACTGAAGAGCCTCAGCTTGTGAAAAACGAAAAAACATTCATGGATTCGATTATGGAAAAAAATTGGCGGGAAAAACCTGTTCATTTTGATATCCCATCAAATTCACAGATACTTGGATACCTAGTTTACTCAGCTGGTATTGATGGAATTATTTACCCTTCTAAAATGACTGGCAAAGACTGCTTAGCAATTTTTCCTCGAAATTTTGAAAAAGGAGATTCTTAGATTCAAATCGATGACGAATTGCCAAGCTCCAAGGTTCCTAAAAATCTTGATGGAAAAAATTGGCGTCTCAGTGAACTTGCAATCGAAGAAATTACAACTGACGGAGGCATTTAGATCCTGCGAAAAAGGCGTTTCAGCTATGGACTGAAGTGATTAAATTTTCCGTAGGAAAGCATGAAATACTAAAACAAAAAATCAGCCAGCCATTTCTTCAAGCTTTTTAGTTCGTTTCTTTACTTCCAAGAACTCAGGCTGATTATCATAACCGTTGGGGTATAGAATAA
>JBKCTJ010000215.1:0-5914 GCA_046318875.1 Pseudobdellovibrionaceae bacterium
GATACAAATCCAACGATTGCGACCCTGATTGATTTGGCGTTGCGAGTTGAGGGTATGGTCAGACATGCGGGAATTCACGCTGCCGGCGTCATTATCGCAGATGGTAAATTGGTGGACTATGCTCCGCTGTATCGCGGATCAGATGGGGAAAATGTTGTTCAGTATGATATGAAGCATGCTGAAAAAATTGGATTGATCAAGTTCGACTTCTTGGGTTTAAAAACTCTGACTCATATTCAGCGAGCTTTGGATCTCATTGAAAAAAATCATAATAGAAAAATTACTGTGAATGATATTTCACTTCATGACCCTGGGATTTATGCAATTATGTCCAAAGGAGACACGGCTGGTATTTTTCAGTTTGAAGGTGATGGAATTACCGATGCCATTAAAAAAATAAGACCTACGGGTTTTGCCGATATCACTGCAATCAATGCTTTGTATCGACCAGGACCAATGGCGATGATTCCTGAATTTGCTAAACGAAAAAACAAAGAAGCTTCAGTTGAATTTCTTTTTCCAGAATTGAAAGAGTCCCTTGAGGAAACTTATGGAATTATCGTTTATCAGGAACAGGTTATGGCCATTGCATCCCATATTGCGGGATACAGTTTGGGTGAAGCCGATATGCTCCGCCGAGCTATGGGTAAAAAAATCAAAGAAGAAATGGATCAGCACAGGGCAAGATTTCTAAAAGGAGCCAGCGAAAGAAATTTCGACAAAAAGAAATCGGAAGAGCTTTTTGATTTGATGTATAAGTTTGCCGATTACGGATTCAACAAATCCCATGCGGCTGCATACTGTGTTGTTGCAGCTCAGACGGCTTGGCTTAAAAATTATTACCCCGTGGAATTTTTTGCAGCTTTGTTGACGACGGAATTGGGCGATACGGATAAAGTCGTCAAGTATGTGAAAGACGCTCAGAAGAGAAATATTGAAGTCTTGCCTCCGCACATCAACCATTCCGATTATCATTTCACCGCTAAGGGAAATCAAATTTACTTTGGTCTAGGTGCAATTAAAGGAGTCGGTGAAACAGCTGTTCAATCGATTCTTGAAGCGCGGTCAAAAAAAGAAAGTCAAGAATTTGAAGATCTTGCAGAGTTCTTTAAATGTGTTGATTTGCGTAAAGTGAATAAAAAAGTCATTGAATCTTTAATTAAAGCCGGTGGCTTGGACGGTTTTGGTTTTCATCGAGCGCAACTGATGCTGGGTTATTCAAAATTGCTCGATCAAGCCATCCAGTTTCAAAAAGACGACCAAATCGGACAGAGTTCATTTTTTGAAAGTTTTGAAACGGCGGAAGAATCATCGGCAAGAATTGAACTGGACCCCGTCAGACCATGGAATCAAGCAGCTCAGCTTTCTTATGAAAAAGATGTTTTGGGATTTTATCTTTCAGATCACCCATTGCGAGGTTTAGAAAAAATCCAAGCAAAGTGGACATCCCTTGATTTAGGGAGTTTGCAACCTGAAGTAAAGCCTGATCTTGATGTGGAAACAAAAAGTGACAGCGAAACCTTGCCAACACTTGACCAAGAATCTTTGGCCGCCTCGGCTCCTGTTCCTGCGGCAAAACATCAGGTGAGCAAACGCCGTGTGACTGTTGGTGGTATTATCTCGGGGCTAAAAGATGTTATTACTAAAAAAGGCACTCGCATGGCGTTTGGGCGTATCGAAGATCAAAATGGTTCTTGTGAAATTGTGTTTTTCCCCGACAGCTATGCAAAACATGAGGACATCATCAAACAAGAAAAACCAATGTTGATTGGTGGATTTTTGGAACAAGGTGAAAATTCAGCAAAAATTATTGCAGATCAAGTGGCTCTTTACGACGATCTTTTAAAGAAAACGAAAACAGTTAAAATTGATTTGAATCGCTTTGACGAAAAGGAAATGTCCCTCATAAAAAAGATCATTTCAGAACGACCTGGATCTACAGTCGTTCACTTTCAAATGAAATTGGATGATTTGGGTAAGCAGCTTGCTTTGGAATCCGTGGGAGAAAAATTATCCATCCAGTTTGATCACGATTTTATTAATGATCTGCAGGGGAGCTTGGGTAGAACTGATTTTATTGAAATTTAATGAGCAATTATCTGGTGGATACATCAGCCTAAACAAGACTAGTCCCTGGTCCTTATCTTCGAATCCAGGGAAAAAGATGTGAGCTGAGTTGAACCGATGATGATAAAATTGAATGTGATTTGAATTCAAATTCTGTGGAAGGCTTTTTAGTTTGGCTTCAACATCAAAGAGGGAACTATGAAAAAAATAAGCTGTCTAATAGGGATAACTTTCAGTCTTTTCTTCGCAGGGTGTGCAAGTTCATTTTCATCAGAACAGTCCGCATCAGGTCCCAAGAAGTCTTCTTATGATCAAATTCAAAACTCAAAGGATGGATCTGACAGTCAGGGACTGCGTCATCGTTTGGTCATTTTACCCATTGTCGGAAATGCAGAGTTTGAAAATCAAGAAGTGAAAAAACGTATCTTAGAGGCTTTTAAACAAGATCTTTTACGCACAGGAATTGTTTTACCCGTGGATGCATCGGAGCTGGGATTGGATTTGCAAAAATTTTATAGTGAAAGTGAATATCGCTTAGCAGATATTGTCAAAGGCTCTAAAAAATTTGGTGCAACAGGATTGCTCGAAGCAAAAATCATCGACTTTCAAGTAAAGAAACTTTCAGACTCCATCGGAATTGTTCGAAATTTAAAAACAATTTTTCAAGCAAAAGTGCAAGTTCGTATTCAAAACATGAATACGAACAAAGAGGTATTCAACGTGATTAAAACAGTAGAACATGAACAATCCGATGTTCGTGTGGCCGAAAGGGTTTCTGCAGACCGATTTATTGATCGCAATCCTGAGCTTGTCGCAACCATCATTAAAGATGCCTTTTTAGAATTTACTCCCCAGCTAACGAAAATTTTTGATCATGGCGAGTGGCAGGGTCGAATTGCTGCAATTCAAGGAGATCGCATTTACATCAATGTCGGAAAGATATCTGGAATCGCCATCGGGGACATTTTGAGAATCGCTGAAAATGGCGAACAGATTTATGATCCTGTCACAGGCCAAATGATCGGCGATGCTCCAGGCAGACCAAAGGGAACGATTGAAGTTGTTAGTTATTTTGGAAAAGACGGCGCTGTTGCAATTATGCATTCAGGAGCTGGTTTTAAAGAAAATGATCGCGTTGAACCCTATCACCAGTAAATCCCAATTCCTCGGAAGAAAAACTTACCCTGAGTCACTTTTGATTCAAGATCGATCCATGGAATCAGTGCGGGCTGCGATGAGTTCACAATTGGAAAATATTGAGGTCTCTTATCAAGTTCTAGGTTTTGAATATGACCACGTGCTCACCCTAGGAAAACGAGCTCAGCTTTCCTTTCACCAAGAAAGTAAACAAGATCAAATTCACTCAAGAAATTTTTCCATTCATTCGACTGATCGTGGTGGATTGATTACCCTCCATAACATAGGCCAGTTGGTGATTTATCCAATTTTGCCTTTAAAGACGCTGGGGTTTGGAGTGCGGGATTATCTTCGTATCTTGTGCTCTGCTACGGAAAACTTTCTGAAACAGTCCTATCAAATTTCTTGTACGTGGGATATGGACCACCCGGATGGAATTTTTGTAAAAAATCAAAAAGTCGCTTTCATTGGAATTCGTGTCATTCAAGGAGTGACAAAGCATGGAATTGCTTTGAATTTATGGAATAATGTCAGTGAATTTAATTTATTTACTCCCTGCGGTCAAAAGGCTCTTGAAATTGTGAATCTTCAATCCATTTGTAAAGAAATCAATAAACCAATCAGTACATCTGATATGCCTTTTATTTTTGATGAATGGTGCGCTCATTTGGCAAGAGCATTGAACAGAAAAACCTTCTAGAACCGAAGAACGGTTTACTTCCTCATTTCTTACAAAATCATATCAACTCAGAATTGGGGAATTCCATCATTAAGTTTTTGTTATTCTATAGAATTGAAAGACTTGGATTCAATGTCATTTTGACTAACATCGCTGAATTGACAATGGTGATGTGTTTGATGTAAAATTAACTCTGTCGGGTATTGTGAAATGGCTGCAGCAAAATCTTTCTTAGCAAAATACTTGAACTCAAAAATTATTTTTGTGTCCCAAAGTCTTCGATTCCAACTTATTGATGAAAGAATTGTTGAGATATTTTAAAATGTTGTGGATCTGAGATCAAGAAGCGGCAGCCTCGTGATGTTGTTTTTGGGGTATCATAATTCCGTCTTTATATTCAAGACCTTTCAATAAATTTTTAATTTCTTCATGTCCTCTGAGCCTTCTCCACTTTTTCTGACACTCATCGAGTAATTTAAATGCCATCACTGTCGCAGTCTCTTTGCTCCCAGCACCCTTGGTGACTTTCGTTCGAAGCTTGACAGTGGCAAAGGCTGATTCGATTGGATTCGTAGTTCTGATGTGTTGCCAGTGTTGGGATGGGTAACTAAAAAATGTTGTTAATTCTGACCAGTTTTTATTGAGGCAATCAACTGCCTTTGGATATTTATCCGAAAATAACTTTTCAAAACTCTCCTTGGATTTTTTGGCATCAGCCGCTGTGCTTGCCATCATCATCTCATGTAAAAGTGTTTTTGCATCGGCTTGCACACGCTTTGGAAGTTTATCTAAAACATTGGCGATCTTATGAACCCAGCATCTTTGCTCTTTTGTCTTTTCAAAGCCCTTGCACTGCCTCACAGCGCTCCAAAAACCCAAGGCACCATCACCGATGGCAAGCATTGGTGCATTCATTCCGCGGTCAATTAACGAACGTAAAACCGTGAGCCATGACTCACTTGATTCACGGTAGCCTGGGTGAACTGCTAAAAGCTCCTTCTCGCCATTTTCCGTTGCACCTATGATCACAAGTAAGCAAACTTTTTTATCTTCACCTAAACGAACCTGAACGTTTACACCATCTGCCCAGATGTAGACATATTTTTTTGTGATAAGTCTCTTACTCCATTTTTCAAACTCTTCATTCCAGATTTTTTTTAGTTTTACGATCGATGCCGGTGACAACCCCATCGTGCCTTCACCAAAAATATCAGCAAGTGCTGAACTAAAATCATTGGTTGATAGACCCTTCAAATAAAGTGTTGGGATAAGTGATTCAACTTTTGGTGATTTTCTTAAGTATGGCGGCAAGATCGATGATGAAAACTTTTCGCCAATTCGTTTGTCATTGACTCTTGGGCATTGGATATCGACAGCTCCAGATCCCAGAGTCACAGTTCGTTTCTTACCCAAGCCGTTGCGAACCACGAGCCGATTTCCATCTTCGTCAAGTTCACCTGAATTTTGATTGATATATTCTTCAACTTCCAGATTCAGCGCTTCGATTAAAAGACGCCTTGCTCCTTGTCTGGCAATTTCGTCTAAAGACCACTCGAATTCTTTTCCTACATTTGTTTTTGATGGTACAACTTTTAACATAGCGGCTCTCCTTTTTGCTCGTCGTTTTGACGGGTTGGTTTAGTTCACCAACGAGGTTATGCCGCTATGCTTTTCTTTTCAACAATCCACAACTTTCTGCAGTATCTCAACTTTCAATGAAAGTCAGATGAATTTTTTATCCTTTCAGGATTATTGTTTGAACGAAGCATTTCTTGCCGCCGGCGGGGACCAAATAATTAAATTGAACCCTACTTTTATTGTTGAAGACAGCGAAGAAAAGTTTGATGGCCTGGAATGGAATCACCTCTTTGGTCAGCTATTCTCGAATGTTCAATCCCTGGCTCAAATTAAATTCTTAAAAGAAAACAAAAAAACATCTCTCGAAGAATTATCACCTTACAAACAAAAATATTTAGAAACCTTGAAAATAAAATCCCTTTATTACTATTGTGAAGACTGGCTCACTGCAAA
>JBKCTJ010000216.1:0-13786 GCA_046318875.1 Pseudobdellovibrionaceae bacterium
GAGTTCGGAAAAATTTGCAGTGAATGCTCCCACTGGCATCCTTCAAAGTGATGTCATACATCTTTCTTTGCGATCTGCCCAAAGCAAGTTGGTAGACGTTGGCCACTGTGGCCACTAATGAAACTGTTTCATTTTCTTGTAGAGACAAAATATTTCGAGCTGCTCTGCGATCCTCGTAAGCTCTGGGATAAAACTCCAAAAGATCGCGCACAGTTCTAACTCCATGTTTAGATAACAATGCACCTAACTTTGGGCCAACTCCTTTGACGTATTGAATTTGGCTAGTCAGCTTTAAAATTTTGCTATCGGATGGCATGGCTTTCGCCGCAGAATGACGATCTGGCTTTTGATTGGATTTATAATCTATTTTTTGATCTGGACCTTGGACCATGGAATCATCCTTGTTCCTCGATTTTTGATCTTCTTTGTTCCTGAAGTCAACGACTCCTGGCAAGCTGAAAAGCATGGACAATCCTGGAAAATTTTTTCGTATTCGACTCTCTACAATGCGGCCGGAAAAAGTCACAACTTTTGATGTTTTCATCTTCATCGATGATCAGTTTATTTTGTATCTCAAAGCTGGTGATCGAATTTCTGATGGTAAAATAAAACTTTTGCACGGTCGCGATACTGGCGATTCATTTTTTGTCAATGACATCGACAAACAAAAATATCGCGATTGGGTCAAAGAGGATATGAATTCAGATATTTTAAATCCCTTTGAAAAAGCCCAAATTCTGCGTGAATCTTCCGTCGCAATCCTAGAAGATCTTTTTGAAAATCCCGATGTCCACCAAGCCATCGATGATGCAAGACCGATGATCAATGATTTTTTAGATTTGATGGAAGCTGAACCTGAATCCATGTCCTATCTCATTTCCCTATCTGGTCATGATTTTTACACTTACAATCACTCCCTTGATGTCAGCATTTACGCTTTAGGTTTGGGAATGGCACTGACCTTTGATCGTAAAACAATGGAAGAATTGGGAGTCGGCTCCTTGTTTCACGATATCGGTAAACGAAATGTAAGCTTAGATATCTTGTGTAAAAAAGGCAGCCTCGACGAAAACGAATGGGCCCAAATGAAAATGCATCCCCAATATGGTTTAGTGATCTTAAACGAAAATCCATCGATTTCAGACGGCATCAAAGCCGCATGTTTCGAACACCACGAAAGCTGGTCCGGAAACGGCTACCCCCAACAAATTTCAGGTCAAGAAATTCACCCCTTCGCAAGGATCGTAGCAATCACTGACACCTACGATGCCATGACAACTCAAAGATCCTACAACGTCCCAATGAAACCAAAAGACGCCATCGAAATGATCACAGAAAAACTGACTGGCAGGTACGATCCAGAAATGCTGAAAGCGCTGCGATTGGCATTGCTTCATCTCAAAGAGACTGGTTAGTTTTTTAGTTTCATTCACCTCAAATGAACTCACTCCAGTTCTTCCGTCACACCAAGACTTCTTCTAATTCAATCGCCTAAAATTTAAGCTCCCCATCAAAAATTCAGCTGTAAAATCAGAAAAAATCGAACTGCATTGTTTTAATTCCAGCTTTTTTCATAGACACGTATTTTCAACTATGATGTCTTGAAGCCCACTTTTATAAAGGGGGAATACGATGTTTCAAAGATTTGTTCTTTTGATTTCGACTCTGATCAGCTTGGCTCCTGCTGCCATGGCGACTCCTGTTGATTTTCTTAATTTCACAACAAAAGATGCTTTTATTGATTTTGCACTTCGCAAAATGGAAGCTTCTGCTCAACCAACACGAAAAGCTTTACCTTCCCGCTCACGATCTGAAGCCGAAAGCTTTCAATGTGATTTGTTTGGTGCAAGCCAACCACTCGCGGGTATGGACTCTTCATTGAATGATTTGAAACAAGCTTTTCAAGCTGAACCTGAATGCCAGCCTTACCAAGCTGACGTGCAAAAGGTAACTGACACAGCGGAGAGCTTGAAATCTGGTTTCAGCTCGATTGTTGCTGCTTTGGAAAATGGAACTTCGGATGCAGCTCAAATGGCACAATTGCAGAATCAAACTTTGTCGATGGTCCAACAAACTCAAACTGTTTTGGGTTTATTAATTCCAATTGCTAAAGGACAAGTCTTCAGCAAACAGTGCCAGCAAAAACTTTATTCTAAATCTCACTTGGTCCAGTCAGTCTCGAGTTGGGCAATGAATTTAAGCCCAGTGATTTTAAAAATTGCCTCTTTGTTCCCGGGTGGCCAACTGGTTGGAAGCTTGATTTCAGGTGCCACAAGCATTGTTGCAGGAACCTTGAATGCCCTGGCAACAAATGATCTTGAAGGTCGATTGGATATGAGCCTTCGCCAAAACCGGGTTATGACTCTAAACAATGTCTGCCAATTTTTCAAAGTTTCAAAACGCTTTTCTTATATGGTCATGTCTTCGGGTGTGAACAAAGATGTAGTTGAAAAATCAATGAACATCTACATCGCAGAACTGTTAAAAAATGCGGAAACAATTGATGCTCAGGCAGTTCAAGAATTGAGAACCTACTGGACAGTGTCTCAAGATATTCAAGCTGCTAAAAATAAGGTTCAAAAACTAGAATTTGCAGTTCCAGAAAATGCAACATTCACTCAGTGTGTTTTGGGCACACCTGCAAAGCTTGCAGAGCTATCACAACAAACTAAAACAGTGGACCAACAGCTCAATCAAGTTTTTGCGCAATTTCAGAATTTGGGCCTTGATGATGGAGGATTCTCAAGTATTTATTCTGTTGCTCAGATTTCAAAAGCTCAAACAGCGATGGCTCAGCAAATTCTTGAAATTAAAAATCAAGTTGCTAGCCAAAAAATGACAGTACAAATGGGTTTACAGCAGTGCCAAGGGACAACAGCTGAATTTGGAACTTATGTTTCTGCAATGAAAAATGAATTCATCAGCTTCTTGTCCATCATGATGGAACAGTTAAATGATCGCCTTCAAAAGGATGATCAGACCAATGTTCAGTTCCAAACAGTTTCTCAAATTTGGAACCAAGTCGAAGACATCAAATCGGAAATCAGTTTGTTACAGACACAGGCTTTTCAAACTTCCAGCGCTTTAAAGTCTGAAATCAATGACAGCATGACCAAACTGAAATATCGACTTTTGATTGATAACAAATCCCCTGTTCATGATTTGATTTTGTTTTTGGCAAATCGTCATCGCATCAATAAAAATGAAATGAACTCATTGATTGAAACCTTACGTCACCAAGTGTTTTTAATTCTGAATGAAGGCAAAAAGACATTGGGCAATGCAGGTGGAAATATTTTTGCGACGAATGCGCAGGAATACTCTGCAAAAGCGACACTGAATCTTTTGGATGCTCCTGCTATTATGGAGAATGCAAACGTGAAAGCGCTCATGTGCAACAGCGTAAAAACAATTTTGATCACTTATCAAAGTCTTTTGGATGAAGTGAAAAACATCCAACAAATTTGTGGTTACATACAAAACGATTTAGATTTAAATTCAAAAAGGGATTTACGAGACAGCTGCCTTGGTCGCTACAATGGTCAACAAGGCCAAGTGGTCGGCACTGCCCCTTTGTTTCAGCAGCTTGCGACTCAAGTTGCTACAGCGAAAACTTCCGAAGGTCAGACGCTTGAAAACTCAGTTGGACTCATGCAATCGAAATTTTTGGCTTTGAACTGTTCTTTGTTTTAAAACAAACCATTGGGATCAATTGACCCGCTCATGGAATTTAGATTTCGATGTCAGACAAAAAGCCCACTTCACAAAAGTGGGCTTTTTTTATCATTGAACCCTGCATAAGATTCCATGGGAAACGAAGTGATCATTTCCCCGGGTGAAGTTCAGCGAAGGCAGGTGGCATTGCTTTTAAAAAAACAAAGCCGTAACCTTGAGATTCAAGACAGCGACCCAAGGCCAAAGCAGATGTATAGCTTTCTTTCATAGGCTTTGTCTCGATCACATAAAAATCGCTTTGCGCAAGGTGTTCTTCACTGAAATTCACTTCACAATTCAACTTTGATATTTTCAATTTTTCTTTGACCGAAAGCTGCAATAAAAAAGTTTGTTTCAAGCGAGATTTAGACTTACCCACATCGGGGACTCGCTGAAGTTCAGATTTTTCAATATCCATCATTTGAATACGCACAAACTTGGGAATTTTCTGAGGCGGTGGCATTTGCAAAGCCTGTTGCCGAGCGTAACTGGAAACATCAGGTAAAGCAGATTCAAAAGCTTGGT
Source organism: Pseudobdellovibrionaceae bacterium (assembly GCA_046318875.1). Lineage (GTDB taxonomy): Bacteria > Bdellovibrionota > Bdellovibrionia > Bdellovibrionales > Bdellovibrionaceae > JBKCTJ01. The sequence goes on from JBKCTJ010000216.1 coordinate 4,240, forward strand.
TCACTTGCAAATCAGCTGATTCAAATCGATCTTTTATTATCTTCCACTCTTTTTTATTTGCTAGCTGAGTCTGCGAAAGTGGGTTCGATCTAAAATCATCAATATGCGCATTCAAAACACTGACAAATCCGACGTCCTTCAGTAATTTTTGAAAAGCCCAGCTTCGCAATAAATCATCAGAAACAATCATCACATTCTGAGTTGGATCTGCCCCGCGCAAAGACAGGCGCTGAATAAACTTCTGTACATCAATCAATTGGACTGATTTTTTTGTTTTCGGTTCGAACCAATCATCCAAAGGAAAATGCAAGCTCCCCCGCACATTGAATTTTTCAAATTCAAAATGATCACGGATATCGATGACCACAAAATCTTTAGCATAGCGATTTTGATTTTTAATTTCATTTTTCAGCGCAGGTGATTCAACAATGTACTGCGCCTCAGAACCAATCACTGTGGGTTTCTGCTGACATCCCAATACGGCGAACAAAACCGCAGCTGCGAAAGCAGGATTTGATTTTTTTCTACAGCAAAGTGAAAATTTCATTGTTATCCTTTGCTCAAAAGTTTCAAATCTTATGTTTCATCGTTGGGAAAAAGATAATATCTCGGATCGACGGACGATCGGTTAACAACATCACAATGCGCTCAACACCTATACCGACGCCACCTGTAGGCGGCATAGCCGTTTCAATGGCGTGCAAGAAATCTTCATCCATGGGATGAGCTTCTTCGTTGTGATCTTTTTGTCGTTGCTGATCTTCCAGACGTGCTCGCTGTTCTTCGGGATCGTTCAATTCTGAATAGGAATTCCCAATTTCCATGCAAGCTGCAAATGGTTCAAAACGTTCCACAAGCCTGTTATCTTTGCGATGAATTTTTGTTAACGGAGAAATTTCTACGGGATGATCTATCACAAAAGTTGGTTGGATTAAATGGGGTTCAGCCACATGTTCAAAAAGTTCCATCAGCATTTCGCCGCGAGAAACTCTGGATTTCTTTTTTGTTCCATGTTTTTTCAATGCCGCAAAAATATCATCATCTGAACTTTTTTCAGGGTCGATGTCAGAATACTGTTTCACGCCATCATATACCGACAGCCTTCGCCAAGGTGGACTAAAGTCAATTTGTTGTCCTTGATATTCTACTTTCATGGAGCCCGTGATTTTTAAAGCCAGTTGTGAAATCAATTCTTCAAACTGATTCATCTGGTAATTGTAATCCGTATAGGCTTCATAAAATTCAAGCATCGTAAATTCAGGATTATGAGATCGATCAATGCCTTCATTGCGAAAATTTTTACCAATTTCATACACTTTTTCAAAACCGCCTACGATCAAGCGCTTTAAATAAAGCTCAGGCGAAATTTTCATGAACAAATTCATATCAAGTGCACGATGGTGAGTTGTAAATGGATTTGCAGAAGCTCCTCCATACAATGGCTGCAAGACAGGCGTTTCGACTTCTAAAAATCCACGATCATCTAAAAATTTTCGAATTTCTTTGATAATCTTTGATCTGATCTCGAAAACTTTCATCGATTCACGATCAGCGATTAAATCTAAATGCCGATGACGGTATTTGATTTCCACATCTTGAACACCATGAAATTTTTCGGGCAAAGGCTCAAGGCCCTTGGAAAGAACCTGAAATCTCTTCACATGAAGGGACAGTTCACCTTTTTGGGATTTGAAAATATATCCGTGTAATCCAACAAAATCACCCAGATCAATCAAATCAAAACTGACACGATCAAGGTCCTTTAATTCTTCTAATTTCACATAACATTGCAAAGCACCTGATTGGTCTTGAATATTAAAAAAACAAGCTTTTCCCATGGATCGCAAAGTCATCAATCGACCAGCAATGTGAAAATCAGTTGTTTCCCGCTTATCCCCAGCATTTAAAATCGGATTGAACTCATCGACAAGTTTTTTGATATTTGTATTGCGATCGAAAGAATACGGGAAAGGATTTACTCCCTTTTCTTTCAATGCATGCAACTTTTTACGCTTTTCAATGCGCAAAGGATTTTCACGATGAACCTGCGGAGCATTGGAATCAGGAATATCAGATTCGATCATAGTGTTTTACCTGCAAAAATCCCCATGACTTGTTGTAAAAGCTCGATGGATTCTTTTTTAGGTCGCTGGAAAGCATTTCTTCCCATGATGCTTCCGAAGGCACCACCTTGAGCCAGTTGTGTGACTTCTTCAAGAAGAGCCGGTGTTCCCTTGGCTTCCCCACCCGAGAAAATCACAATGCGCTTTCCATTAAAAGATGACTGAACCACATGACGTGTTCTCTCTGCTAATGTCTGAATTTTAATTCCCTGGTCTTGGTAGACCTTGGCTGCTGCGGATTGTTCGATGTGAGCTGTAGGTGGTTTGACTTTGATAATGTGAGCACCCAATTGAGCGGCAACATGGGCAGAATAGGCGATGACATCAATTCCCGTTTCGCCATCTTTGCTAAGCTGTTCGCCGCGAGCATAGGACCAAATGACCACTGCAAGGCCCGCTTTTTTAGCTTGCCAAGAAGCTTCAGCAATTTCTTCGTACATGATTTTGCGTTCTGCAGATCCCGGATAAATGGTGAATCCAATGGCTGCACAACCCAGTCTTAAAGCATCATCCACTGATGAAGTGAGGGCTGATATTGGACTTTTACTTCCGTAAAGAACTTCGGAATTATTAATTTTTAAAATCAACTGGATTTAGCCAGCATAATCACGAGCTACAAATTCGATTGCTCCCAATGGGGCGGCATAAGCATTACAGCCAGATTCAATGGCAAGCTCGATGTGATATGACGGATCGTAACCATCTGGATTTTTTGCGAAACTGCGCGCAGGTCCGTGTTCAAAACCCTGATCCACAGGCAAAATCACCATTTTACCGCTACCCTTGAGTTTCCCCGTGTTCATAATCCTAGCCAAATTAGCTAAAACACCAGGGTTATCAGATCCGTACCAGCTTAAAATTTCGCGCACTCGTGGAGTCATCATATTTCCTTTCGAAAACCACAAAGTTAGTCAGAAAATCCAATGAAATCAAGATTTGCCAAGATTCTGACTTGATTTCATGCTAGGTATGATTCATGACGACACAAAACAACCCAAAGACTGATCTGAAACCAGTGAATTTTGAATCAACACCAAACCCACAGACATTGAAATTCAATCTGCAATTTCAGTTTCAAGAAGTCGGTTTTGAATGCAAAAGCTTTGATGAATCCGAAAGATCCCCCCTTGCCCAAAAATTATTTGGCTTCCCTTGGGCAGCGTCGGTTTTTCTGGGAACTGATTCCATTTCGGTCACCAAACAAGACTGGGTGGACTGGGAAATTTTAGCTAAGCCCTTGGCAAATTTGATTCAAGAACACATCAGCTCCGGTCAACCTTTGGTCATCATAGGCGATTTGAAGACCGATGATGCTGATGAAAATGATTCTGACGTCGTTAAAAAAATCAAAGCCCTTATTAAAACAGAAATTCAACCCGTTGTTGCTTTAGACGGTGGCCAAATTGTGTTTGATCGTTTTGAAAACGGGATTCTTTCTGTTCAAATGAAGGGCTCTTGTGCCGGCTGCCCAAGCTCCGCAGCTACATTGAAAGACGGCATCGAAGTGCGCATGAAAGAGATGATTCCCGAAGTCAAAGAAGTCGTCGCAGTTTAAAAACTGCAAAAAATATTTTCACGACACGGTCGAACAAGATTGATAGAGAAACAGACAAAAGGGCCTGTCATCTCTTCGATGAGAAGCCCGATGCTTTTGCGTGCCGAGCTTGCAGTGAAACTTCAAGATTCAGGAATAAAGGCGCAAACCATTCTTTGGAATTCCTTTTTGATGTGATTATTGACTCTGGTTTAAATAGAGGCAGTGGCGTTAGCAAGATAATTTCTCCCGATAAATTCAACTGGAACTCAACAAACTTGCTAAAGCTGCAAAAACTTTTTCGGCTAACGACCTTCGCATGATTTTGGCCTTGGAGCGTGTAATCGCCCGCGTAGAGAATCACAAAAAACTCTCAAAGCATTTTGTTTTCAGTCTATCCGTTTGAGCCCTATGCTCCGCCATTTTTGAGCGACAGTCGAACGCAGAATTAAGGCATTCCCATCTCAAAACAGAATTTTTCAAAGGGTAGTACGCGACCAGAAGATTCCTGGCCATAGTCTTTAGTTTGATTGTGGACCTGAAAAAGTCGGGGTATTTTTAGTCTTTTTCCATTCATGACCAGAGATCTTGAAAGTTGTTCTTGCCCAGTTTTACATTCTACTGCAAATACAGCTTTTCCCTTTTGTAGAACAATAAAATCAATTTCTTTTTCAGTGACCACGTCTTTGAAATATCGAAGTTCAGTTTTTCAAAAAAGACGAATAGAATTTGCCCTTGGTGGTTGGGCCAAATGAAATTTGAGGAAAGACATGGCTCAGGATGGATTTGCAAATTGATGGATAAACCAAGGTCAAAAGTGATTGCTGCGATCAGACGGCGTAAAAAGAAAGCTCAGATCTTAACATGATAAAAAGCTCAATTTATTGAACATTGAAATTGAAAAAATAAAAATGTTTTCCTTAATTGTACTTTTAAAAACAAAAAATAAACAAAGTTAGTTTTAAAAATCATTTGCTGAGCTAAAACCCGATCGCCAGATTCAACGTCGATCGGTCAAGTTTAAAGGAATTATTGAACACGTGTTCCCACAAGAGATGCTTTAATAAAAAGTTCTTTACCTTCTTTACCTTGAGTTATCTGCGCTTCGAGGCCAGATCTAACAATTATTTGGGGAGTTCCGACGATTTTTTTGTCACCATTTTTTACTTCACTAATCGATAGGGCTATGAGAATTCCATCTTTTATTTTAGAATCATCATCAGTAACTTTCATCTCCACGATTGTATTAACTCCAAAAGAATCAAAAGATCTCGAAATGACCACAGGTTGGTTTGGATTAACTTTAAATTTTCTGGGTTGGGCATCAACACTGCCATTTACTGTTACTTCATTTATCTGTACTTCAAATCCCTTAGTCTTTGCAAAACTTAATGTTGATAGAAACAGACAGACAACTAAAATTAGATTTTTCATTTGTTTTTCTCCCGATGCGAATAGGTTATCAATTTAGCAAATCCATGCAAGACTTAGCGCCCCAAAGCCAATATTGTAGTGAATTATAATCAAAATTAAAATCAATGAATTTTTAGTTTTGAAAAGTTATTTGAAATCGATTGCCCGAGCTCGAATTGTAGTCAAGCAAGGAACGGACGAGTCGAGCTCCAGGGGTTTTCCTGAGAAATCTATGTAAGAAAATCGATATAGAATGATCGGATAACCGCTTTGGGGATACCAAATAGTCGTTTTGACAGTAGAAATTTTACTTCCATTTTTCAACAATATAGGATGAGAAAGACGTGTTTCTTCCAATAATTTTAGTTCTAGTTCATTAAAAACATCCGAATTAAAAATTGTTGAAGAAACGTTTGTAAAATAATCATTCACACAGTTTTCTGTCTCCAGAACTTTCGCTTGATTGAGAGTTTCAGATTCGACTTCTTGATTATCTTGAAACAATTGTTCTGAATATTTATCACTCCACCATGAATAACTGGTTTTTGTATTACCCAAGATCAATGCTTTGATTTCAGATCTTATGAAATTAAATTTTTCCAATGGAAGGACATCTTCTGTAGGAAAAGACTTATAATCAGGCGAATAAACATTGATGGTTAGAACATCATTTGTTTTTGAAAAATTCGTAAAATAGAAGTCTTTTTGAATGGTGTTTTCTTTTTCCATAAAAAAGTCAAAAGGTAGATGTTTAGGAGGTGATTTCCAACGTGTAATTTTCAATTTTCCTTGTCCGGAAGATTCTGGCGAACTCTGAAAAAGGACCGACATATCAGCAATAGGATAACTTTGGTAGTCATAACCCTCACAATTTTGAATTTTGTACTCATTTGCAGTGAAAGTATAATCTCTAGAAAACTGCGGTCGTTCTAAAATAAATAATATGGATGTGCTGTCAAAGTTTCTGCATTCTGCAAAGTAGTCACTTAAATAATAAACCTGAGTTTTTGTTTCGTCGTCTTCAGACTGAATTCTTTTTGTACCAAAATCGCAGCCGATGGAAAACGTACAAAGTAGGAAAAATAGATATTTGCACTTTAATAAGCTTGTTTTCATTTCAAGAGTTTATCTCATAGATGTTTTTTAAATTCTACAGATCAGACCTATTTGAAAATTATTCATCTGTTTGGCCCTTGGGAAAAGGCTAATCAACAATCCAATCCCCATGAAGCAGCGTTGCTTCCGCCGCAAATGGGCCATTTGGAGCAAAATTCTGTAAATTTGATTTGAAATCAAAATGACGACTGCTTCATTAAGACGAAGGTTTTATACAGTTATTTGAAATCTTAAAACTTGTACTAAAAAGATCAGGATTTTGAATTCAAGAGTTCATATCTTGCAATATATTGCAAGATATGTTAGGGTATCAATGTGAGTCGTAGGGTTTATCAAATAAATTTATGTATCAATGGTCGAAATCTAAACAGTGTTGTGATTGATCCGCATTACGAAGAAAAACACGCCGACTCTGTGAGTGATGAAATCATTCTTGGTTTGGTAAAACAGCTTGATGGCAAAACATTCAAGCCTGCCGATACCGATCAAGAAGGTTTTCAGTATTTCATGAATGACAGACTGGAGTTAGGGACTAAGTTTTATAAGTTGATATGGCTTCTTCATGGAAATGAATTATTCGTTGGAATTGTAAATGCTTATCGGAGGTGAATCGTGGGTTATCCAAGTAAAAAAAGACTCAAAGAAATGGATGAAAAGTTAAAAAATATTGAAGGCACATTGATGGTTGGGCCAAGTTCTTCTCCGTCCGAGAAGTTTCGCTGGGAACTTTGCCAAAACTTAGTCCAATATATGAGTTCACATGGTTTAAGCCAGGTTGAGTTTGCACTTTTTTTGGAAATTGATCAGGCCCGGATCAGTGAAATTGTAAATCATCGAATTGACAAGGTATCTACTGACAAACTCATCATTTACAATGAAAAGATCAATCCAAAGGTTGAATTCAAAATTGCAAGATAGCACCCTATTGCCTTTTAGAAGGCTTTCATTCGACATTTCTACCAACCCAGAACGTAAGCAAAGATCATTGGCGCCACAATGCTGGCATCGGATTCGATAACAAATTTTGGAGTATCAATGGCAAGTTTTCCCCAAGTGATTTTTTCGTTGGGAATAGCTCCTGAATATGAACCGTAAGATGTCGTTGAATCACTGATTTGGCAAAAATAACTCCATAATGGAACATTTTCATGGAGCAAATCCTGGGACAACATTGGAACCACACAAATTGGGAAATCACCGGCGATGCCTCCGCCAATTTGAAAAAATCCCACGGGATATTTTGTTGCAGTGGCCATGTACCATTCAGAAAACATAATCATGTACTGAATTCCAGTTTTCACTGTGTGTACATTTTTAAGATCACCCTTAATGATGTGCCCTGTAAAAATATTTCCAACAGTTGAATCTTCCCAACCAGGCACGATCATCGGCAGATTTTTTTCTGCAGCAGCAAGCAACCATGAATTCTTAGGATCAATTTGATAATATTGTTTTAACTTTCCAGAAAGTAAAATTTTATACATGAACTCGTGGGGGAAAAAAGATTTTCCGGCGTTGTCAGCGGCTTGCCATTCTTCAAGAACCGCTTTTTCAATTCGACGAATTGCTTCCTCTTCAGGAATACAAGTGTCTGTCACGCGGTTTAAATGGCGCTCTAAAAGTTTTTGTTCATCTTGGGGAGTCAAATCGCGATAATTTGGAATCAATTCATAGTGATCATGGGCAACCAAATTAAAAACATCTTCTTCAAGATTCGCACCTGTGCAACAGATCGCATGGACTTTATCCTGCCTGATCATTTCTGCTAGCGATAAACCCAGTTCAGCAGTACTCATGGCACCCGCTAAAGTGACCAGCATTTTACCCTTATTATTGATATGAGTTTTATAACCTTGAGCGCCCATTTTCAAAGCTTGTGCATTAAAATGTCTATAATGATGATCAATGAAATTTGAAACGGAACCATTTGCTTGAGACAAAGCCTACTCCTTGTTGCAGAACTTTTAAAATTTGTTCTTCATTTTTTATGAACTATGACTAACAATATCCGAAGGAACTTTCAACACGGAATCGACTCTTTTTGCCAGGATGGCCTTGGAAAAAAAACCAATTTCCGCCGAAGTGAATTCAAAACCGTTTTGAGTGATCAGTTGGGTCATGGGTGTTTGAATGTAGTTTTTGTAAAAAGGTTCGTGAAATTCTGTCGGAAATTGCGAAAGTGCCCAAGTCAGATCTTGAACGTCATCATTTTGGATTGAATCGACGAAGCCGAAAAGACCATCGGTTTTTAAAACCCGGTGACTGTCGCGGATGACTTGTTCCCTGACTTCTCGAGGAAGCTCGTGAAACAGGAAGCAAGAATAAACAACATCGAAAGAATTTTCTTGAAATGGCAACTTTTCGGCAGGCGTTTGGACAAAATCGACCCGGTTCATTTCTACTAACTGTTTTTGCGCTTCTTTGAGATAAGGCGAGCTCAAATCAGTGATGGTCAATTTAGCTTTCGGAAAAGCTAGTTTCATAAATTTGGAGAGTCGCCCAGTCCCTGCGCCAACTTCTAGAAAATTGAGACATTCTCCATTTTCAGCTTTACCCGAGGCAGCGATTTGTTTTTTCAACAGGGGAATAATCAATCTTCGCATGGCATCTGCAGATCCCGAAAACAGAATTTCTACTTGGTGCTCATAGAGCTCAGCCGAGCTTTGAGTAAAATACCCACCTGTTTGAAAGTGATAATTTCGTTTTGCATAATCTGGGGCACCAGAAGAATTTTCCATAGCTTCGGCATCAAAATCTTCAGATTTTTTTTCTTGTTTTCGTTTTGAAATAAAATAGCCATCGAGTAAAATTTTAGGGATCCGCAACAAATGCTTTAAAGGCGATTCAGGTGATAAAACTTCCATAGGATAAATGCCATCTTGAATATTTTGAATGTCTTTTTTCAAAAGATTCACCAAATAGCCATGAGCCTTTTTGATGTTTTCAAGATGCTCCGGTGGAGTCATCTTACGTTTCCCGGTGAAAAGATATTCCGCGAGGGGAAGTGACAATTGCTGTGCTGTATAGCTCACGGATCTTAAAAAAGAATAAGCAAATAGACCTTGGGATTCAAAATTAGCCTTCAGGCTGTTTCTGAGATTCGTCAGATTTCGGTATTCCATATTTTCTCCAATGGTAGAATGTTACCCCAAGGACAGTGAAACCACCAACAATCACAAAGAAAGACATGAGAAAATACAATGCTACTGCCATTTTAGACCGATTTCCTTTCAGGAATTGACAGTGTGTTTGATGACAGTGTGTTTGATGACAACGCGCCCGACCCACGAAGCCATGTGCAACCCAAAACTGCCAGTCACACAACTTGCTGTCCCAGACATAACGTTGCGCTGATCACATG
>JBKCTJ010000217.1:0-1888 GCA_046318875.1 Pseudobdellovibrionaceae bacterium
AAAATTGATTTAATAATTTGAAGTCGTGTTTTAGTTTTTCATTTGTTGAAACACTTAAGCGTATATCTTAATTTGTTCAACCATAGCTTGTAGACCATTGCTTCGGCTTGGTGAAAGATGTTGATTCAGTCCAATTCTCTTAAATACTTCTAAATCTGCTTGAACAATGGATGCCGTATCCAGATCTTGAAACAAATCCATCAGAACTGCGATGAGGCCTTTGACGATAAGGGCATCGCTGTCGGCAAAAAAATGAACCCGCCCGTCTGGTTTTTTTTCTGCAAAAAGCCAAACTTGGGATTGGCAGCCTTTGACTAGATTTTTTTCAAGACGCATAGACTCTGGCAATTCAGGCAGGTTTTTACCTTTCTGAATAATCATTTCATATTTTTTTTCCCATTCGGTCATCTGGGAAAATTCGGCTTCCAGTTTGGTCGAGCGAGTTTGGATTTCTTGCATAAGGGGCACTCCGGTATTTAATCACTTTGATTTATCTGCTTTAAAATTTGAAAGCACCTTCTTTTTTTGATTCTGAAGAATGTTGCCTAAAGCGGAATCTAAATCCTTTTGACTCATCAATATCACTTGACGGTGGCATTCCAGATAAAAATTTTCAGGAGTTTTATAGGTTTTCCAAAATGCATTGGATTGAACTGATTTTTTTTCAGTCATACTGATTTTTGCTCGGTCTGATTTTTCAAGTTTTCCCAAATCAATCAAATCGAATCCAAGCATGCCATCCCGGCCCGAAAACCCCATTTTTTCTAAAGCCAATTCAGCCAAACTGATTTCAACCAAGCTTAAATAGCTCACCAATTCATCCCAAAATTTGAATCCCCAGGAGTGGTCAGAGGCGCAGAAAAAACTGGTACAAACAGAACCCCTGTAGATCCAAAATCCACATTGGTTCGATTTTGAATCAAAAAACGGACATAGTAAGTTTTCTTTTTGTCCAAATTTTGAAGGATTTTTTAGAAAATCTAATTGATAATTTCTTGGTGCAGCAATGCCAAGGGGAAGGATTTCATTTTTGCTTTGAATTCGGCGCTTGATTTCGGTTTTTCCGAACTCATTTTTTTTGTTTTGGTCTGCTAAAATTGCACCGACGATATAATTTGGAAAAAATGGATGAAAGGTACAGCATTTCAAATTTGATTTATATTCTGTTTTTAAATTTCGAAATTGCGGTTTCATGGAAGGACTGGATTTTTTAATGTGAATTTCTTTAGAAGAAACATTTTCTTTGGCCATCACGCAGTTGTTGCAATTTGCAGTGGTTTCTTTGATCGCTAAATTCAGAATCTCCTGTGGAAGAATTGTTTGATAGAGCGAAGGAATCATGTGTTTAAGCTGAAATTCAAACATAGGGCCATACTGACTAAAAACCTCGGCCCATGCAACTGTCTAACAAGTGATGACACCCTCTTGTTTTGATATTGATATTCCCTGATTGAGACACTTTAAATGCGTGACCAGTGCTCTTTTCTAAGAACCGCTTCAGCGCGAGACAGTCATGGGAATTGCATAAGCACTTTGTAAGCTGACAATGAAAGCGAGTCAGCCCAAGGGGTTTGCGATGAAAACAAAATTAAGATTTTATATGTTGGTTCTGATGTACACATTCACAATGGCTGCTCCCATTGCATTTGCTGCTACGGAAAAAATTGCTGGAACACAAAAAAGATCACCAAGTTCTTCAAAGGAATTCACTTTTAAATATCAATATAAAAGCGACAAGCTTGAAATAAAAACCAAGTCGAATACTTGGGAAGAAGCTTATCAGCTAGCTTCACAACAATGCTTTTCGAAATTAACAAAGAATAAAAAACTAAATTACGATATTGGAATGGATGTTGTCGACGTTTGCGCCAACCCTCGATAACTAGGG
>JBKCTJ010000218.1:0-3593 GCA_046318875.1 Pseudobdellovibrionaceae bacterium
TTGAAGGGCCTTGCCATAGGCAATTGCGGATTCTAAGGTCTTTTCATCTTCGATCCCGTTGATCACACACATCGCCGCACCGACGCTGCCAGCGACGCAATAGCAGTAATCATCTAAATTGGCTTCGTCAGTGATATCCACATTTTGCAAATCCATTTCCATACCTCGCAAAAGATCCTGACAAAAAATGATGAGCCGAGGGTGTGTTTGCAACAAAATTTCTAAAGATGCCCAGCCTGCAGACAAAATTTCTAACTTTTGATTTTGCTTAAACTGCATCAGAGATAACTGAGCCGCTTTCAAAAAAAGACTTTTTGCCGGTTCTTCCACATCATCGATGGAGTCATCGACTTCACGGCACCAATGGTAAAACAAAGCCGCAGATTCCTTTGAACTTCGACCCAGAAATTCCGAAGCAAAAGAAAAAGTCAGTGACCCTTTTTTAAGGGCACTTACTGCTTTTTCTAAAACTACACTGCGACGATCCAAGCTCATTCTTCAGACTCCGATTTAATCAGGAATTACAGGCTATAGTCAGATTGAATTAAATCTGCAGTAGCTTTTCCAGAATTCATCACACCCGGAAGCCCTGCCCCCGGATGAGTTCCCGCGCCTACAAAATACAAGTTCGAAATCACATCATCTCTGTTATGAACTCGAAAAAATGCACTCTGGGTTAATAGCGGCTCTAAAGAAAAAGCTGATCCAACATGAGCGTTCAATTCCTCTTTAAAATCTTTTGGACTGAAACAACGCACAGTCACTAAATTCTCACGCAGCCCTGGAAGCAATTTTTTTTCTAAGTGATCCAAAATTGCGTCCCGGTATTTCGGTCCTTCGATGTCCCAATCAATATCCATTTTTCCCATATGAGCTACAGGCGAAAGGACGTAAAATCCTTCATGACCAGGGGGTGCTAGCTGAGGATCTGTCACAGTTGGAGCATGCAAATACAAACTAAAATCTTCAGGCAAAATTCCTTTGTAAAACACGTCATCTAGCAATTCCTTATATCTAGGACCAAATAAAATCGTGTGATGTGCAAGTCCTGGATATTTTTTCTTTGTTCCAAAATAAATAACAAATAAAGACATGCTGAATTTTTTCCGCTGCAGTCTGCGACCTTCCTTATTTCCGCGCTTATGACCACCCAGCAAATCCTTATACGTGTGCACCACATCAGAATTACAAACCACTAGATCTGCAAAGTGTTCAGTCTCTTTCACTTTCACACCGCGTATTTTGTTTTCCGTCGTCAAAAACTGGGACACTTCAGAATTCAAATGAATTGTTCCACCCAGGTCTTGAAAAAGCTTCACCAGCGCTTGAACCAACGCACCCGTTCCGCCCTTTGGAAAAAAGACTCCCCAATTCCGTTCGAGATAATGAATCAATGTATAAATCGATGAAGTGGCAAAGGGATTCCCACCCACTAAAAGGGAATGAAAACTGAATGCTTCTCGCAGCTGAGGATCTTCGATAAATTTTGAGACAGCCTTGTAAACACTTTGGTCCGCTCGCAGTTGGATCAACTGCGGTGCAACTTTCAGCATGCTAGACCAATTCAAAAAAGGCTTATCAACAAGTTTTGTATACCCTTCGCCAAAAACGGCTTTCGAATATTCATAAAATTTGCGGTATCCTTCCAGGTCCTTAGGATTTTTTTTCTGAATTTGCTCTTCAAGCTTTGAAACATCGTTGGCATAATCAAATTCGTACCCATCATCCCAAATCAAACGATAAAACGGTGTCACTGGCATCATTTCCAAATAGTCTGCTTGATTTTTTTTAGCTAAAGTAAACAAGTCTTCACTACAATGTGGAGCCGTGATGACCGTGGGTCCCGCATCGAACTTAAAGCCTTTATCTTCGTAAACATAGGCACGCCCACCGGGCTTATCTCGCCTTTCTAAGATCGTTGTTTGAAGACCCATAGCTTGCAAACGGATGGCGGCGCTGAGTCCACCAAATCCGGATCCAATGACGATGGCTGTTTTAGGACGGTTTTTCATTTCCATGAAGCTTCTCTTTCTCGAAATAACTTTCAAAAATTTTACCACACAAGTCTTCCATTTCGATCTGATTTCTAGCTCGAGGGAAGCGTTCCTTGATGAACAACAGTAAAAATTGTAGTTTTTGATTGATTTGATTTTCAACAAGAGCCATCGCCGAAGAGGCTTTGACTAAGTCAGCAGCTTCTTTCAAACGTCCCGAGGATACAGCACTGCGAAATTCAATCATTTCTGTTTTTTTGGCAAAACTCAGAAATACTGAAATAGGAAAGGAAACTCGGTTATTTCTTAGATCTTCATACTTTTTTTCTGGATCTTGATCTGAAAATAAATTTCCAAAATCATCACACATTTGCAAAAAAATTCCAATTTCGTTTCCAAATTGAGCAAGATCGATTTTCGTCCTCTGCAAGCTCTCAACACTTTCTTTAGAATGCGCGTTCATTTCAAATCCGCTTAGAATCGCTAAAGATGTCAATGTCCCTGTCTTCAGTCGAATTGTTGCCAAAGCCAAATCCTGAGCCTGTTGCAAGTCGACTTCAGTGGCCTTCACGCTTAAATCCAAACATTGCCCAGCGTGGGCCTGCAACATTGTATCACTAAATAAATTCATCAAACGAACTTGGTTTTCAGGCGGCAAATCCATTTTTAAAACTGACGAATAAGACCAAAAATATAAAAAGTTCGCAGAGTTGATCGCATGATGAGTGCCAAATTTTTTATAAACAGGTTCTTTTCCGCGACGCACAGAGGACTCGTCCTGGATGTCATCGATCATCAAAGACCCATTGTGCAAAAATTCTAAAGCCATTTCTAAGGGAATTAGTTTTTCATCTGGACAATTTTCAAAAATATTTGCGCCTAACTTTACCAAAGTAGATCTGATTTTTTTACTTGAAGTCATTAGTCCCGCAAGCACCGGCTTTTTCAAATTAATTTCCAAATAATCATAGGCACTTGATGAAACCAGATTTTGAAAATAATCATTCCAGTCAGAATCAAATTTAAACCGAGATGGATCCGCGCTCACATAGGACTCCTCAAAACAAAATCTTTTAAAACCACCATGGCCCTGGATACTGAAACTGGTGGGCGCCCAGAAAATATTTTTGCCCAATCCAAATACGAATTGTCCATGGAATAAAATCTTTCAATCAATTCCCGTGAGAACTTATAGAATCTTTCGAAAATGACGAATCGTTTTTCATCACTTGATGCTAAAAACATCAATCTATTCAAGAAACAATAAACTCTTTGCCCCTGTCTGAAATCTTCACGCAGAGCACCCAATGCCAACTTCAGTTCTACTAACCACTGATCAGAATTCCGATCCCCTTGTGACCCACGATTTAAATGAATCTTCAAAACATCCAAAGTTTTCCACATGAGTGGGCTGGAATAACCAGTCACTGGGTGATAAAGCCCCTGGGCTACGCCCAACGAAATGACTTCGTTGTTTTTTCCCAGAGTCATCCGGGTTTCCTCAGAAACTGGCACATTGAAGGGAATGGGCAATGCGGATTTTTCAGTGTAGATAACGTCTTTAACGATCCAACCTTTTTGCTTTACATAGGATGCGAT
>JBKCTJ010000219.1:0-26838 GCA_046318875.1 Pseudobdellovibrionaceae bacterium
ACTTCCAGAAATTCTTGGCTTGAATTTCTGACTGGCTCAAAATTCCGTCAGTGATGAAACCTTCTTCCAAAGCTTTTTCAAAGCAACCTAAAATGATTTCTTGCTGTGCTTCGCTGGCCACTTCCATTTCCATGACAACATAAAATGGACTCTTCTTTGAAAATGGATCAGGTAAACTTTGAGCTTTCATCACATGATTCAATGCCAGGTCCGAAAACATTTCAAAAGCAGTTAGTTTTGCTTGATGGTGAAAGATTTGAAAAGTGTTCATCACTTGGGGAATAGATTCACAACTAACCAGCATGACTTTTAATTCAGGGGGCTGCTGGGCCAATTGAATTGTGGCTTCAGTGATAAATCCCAAGATTCCTTCGCTACCGATAAAGAGATGTCGAAAATCTAAACCCGTCGCATTTTTCACAAGACCGTAATTGAATTCCAGGATTTCACCGCGCCCTGTAACAACCTTTAATGATTTTACCCAGTCTCTGGTTAAACCGTATCTTAACACTTTGATCCCACCAGCATTGGTCGCGATATTCCCGCCAATATGAGAAGACCCTTTGGCTGCGAAATCCACGGGGTAGAAAAGTTTGTTCTCTATAGCGAATTGCTGAAGAGCTTCTGTCACCACTCCAGCTTGAACTCGAACAGTGCCTTCGATGGAATTAAAATCAGAGATCACATTCATTTTTTCAAAACTGACAATCACTTCGCCGTTCAATGCGCAAGCCGCACCACTTAAACCGGTGCGACCACCAGATGGAACTAAACTGATTTTATTTTTCATTGCCCATTGAACAATTTTTTGCACATCTTCGGTATTGTGGGGAAATAACACTGCCGATGCCTTAATATCGAAATAAGTCGTCCAATCCTTGCCGTAAAATTGTAAAGATTCAGGATCTTGTTTAATCTGTCCAGATTGCAAAAAATTTAACTCTGAAAAATTTTGTGATGTCATGGAATTCAAAGAACCATCCTTAGCCCGTGCTTTTTTTCTTGAGTTTGAGGGTCTTGAAATTAAACCAACCGTAAAGCGGGCAGATTCCCCAAGCTGATGTAAAAATAAAATAAATTCCGATGAAAAACCAGTAAGGCCCACCGGACAGTGCCAAAGTAAATAAAATGATCCCAATGATAAATCGAAGCAGCCTGTCCCAAAACGCAAGGTTACATTTCATCTTTCATCCTTCACTTGATTATCCTAACTGATGAGGCGACCACCATCTAGTCCTGATGAAAAGCTTCTCCGTTTAAAACATCGGACATAGATTAAGCTTTGAAAAGCTGCTGAAGTTCTCCAGATTGGTACATTTCCATCATGATATCACTGCCACCAACTAAAGTTTTATTCACATACAGTTGTGGAATCGTTGGCCAGTTGCCATATTCTTTAATTCCTGATCGGATTTCTTCATCTTCCATCACATTCACATCTTGGAACGTCACACCCAAGTCTTGCAAAATAGAAGTGGCGCGGGCTGAAAAACCACACATTGGGAAATTTTGAGTTCCCTTCATAAATAAGACGACTTTATTTGAATTGAGCAGTTGATCAATTTTTTGTTTTGTTTCTGGATTCATCTGATTCCCCACTTTTTAAAATTAAATTTTTAGCTTTTGATTTTTGTTTTAATTGAAAGCGCATGGACTTCGCCAGTTTTAAGTTCCTCTGCGAAAGTAGCCATCACATGTTGATGAGCCTGAATTCGTGAAAGACCCGCAAACTGTTTTGATTCAACGTGAACTTCATAATGATCATGAGTTCCAGTTAAATCGACAACGGTGACTTCGCCGTCAGTGTATTTTTGAGACAATTTTTCTTTTAGTTTTTCTGGTGACATGCAAATGGTTTTATACGATTTGCTTCAAAAAGCAAGAGGATGCCTGGGCATCCTCTTGAACTTTTAATGTGGCCATTTCAATTTGATTCTAAAATTAATCCTGAGCTTTAACTGGCTTCGTGTGAACAGCAAAATTTGTAAATTCGCCGTATTCATGAAGCTTGTTATAAAGTGTTTTAATGGTGATTCCCAAGTTTTGAGCGGCTTGGGTCTTGTTTCCACCGTAATGAGCCAAAGCCTTTAAAATGTACATTCGTTCAATGTCATATAAAGTTACTGAAGGAAAAAATTCCAACAGATCTTTGCCTGCAGAAGGCTTTAAAATGTGCTCGGGCAAATCGCCAGCCATAATCGTATGACCTTCAGACAAAATCTGCAATCGCTCACAAACGTTTTGCAATTCACGGATGTTTCCTGGCCAGTCATACTTCATCATTAAATCCATTGCTTCTTGGCTGACGGATTTACTTTGCTTTAAATACTGGTGACCCGATTGAGACAAGAAATACGTAATCAAATCAGCAATATCTTCTTTACGGCTGCGTAAGGGTGGAGCGTCCAAAACGATTGTATTCACTCGGTAATACAAATCTTCACGGAAGTTTCCACGAGTCACTTCTTGTTCTAAATTACGGTTTGTTGCAGAGATAATTCGAAGATCAACTTTGATTGGATCTTTTCCACCAACACGGAAAACTTCGCCTTCTTGCAAAAACCGCAAAAGCTTAGCCTGAATGCCTTGTGACAACTCGCCGATTTCATCCAAAAACAAAGTTCCGCCGTTCGCAACTTCAGCTAAACCCAGCTTTTTCGTGTAAGCTCCAGTAAATGAGCCTTTTTCATGACCAAAAAGTTCAGATTCTAATAGAGTTTCACGCAAAGCCCCGCAATTGATGGCAACAAATGGTTTATTCTTACGATTTGATTTTTCATGAGCAATTCGAGCAATCAATTCTTTACCAGTTCCTGATTCACCAAGGATGAGGATATTGGCCTGTGAAGGAGCAACTCGCTCGATCATTTTCACCAAGTTCGTCATGATGTCGGATCTGTAAACCATAGCTCGCTCTGTTGATTTTTGCTGCCCTAAAACCAAAGCAGATCCAGTTGCGACAGTGGGAGTAAAATCCTTACCAGACCATGCTGGAGCATTTTGACTTGTAGGTAATGAGAAAGATGAATTTGCTTGATCGCTCATAAGGCCGTCCTTTCAGTGACGTGGGCTTGCAGTCTTGTTTACTGACTTTTAAACTATCATACTGCAGCGTAGCATTTTGATACACCGCAGCAACGCAATGCAGAATAAGCGAACCATGAAAACTTTGCAAGGAAAATTTTGCATGGCATTATAATTTCTATCAAAACCTTAAACTTACCGCCCTCATCCCTGCTGTCCGACCATCTAGATAAGTACATGAAATATATCGAGAATATAAAATCTGCTTCTCCCCATACCCTAACTTCATATCAAAAGGATTTAGAACAAGCTTTTGGGGATCTACGCCAAAAATCCATGACTGAAGGGGATATTTTGAAGGTTTGCAAAGCTGCCCAAAGACGCTGGGCACCCCTTTCTCTGGCAACCAAGAATAGGAAAGCCTCGGTATTAAAAAGCTTCCTGGGGTGGCTCGCCGATCAGAACCTGACCTCCAAAAACCTGTCCCATCAGATCCATGCTCCCAAAGTACCTAAAAAGATTCCTCATTTCATTTCGGCAGATGAAGCCATTGCAATTTTAAAATCATTTCAAAAAACCCAATCAGCTTCTAAAACCTCTGAAGCCGATCAAAAAAGCCTGCAAGATCAAAGAATTCTTTTCTATTTGCTGTATGGTTGCGGACTCAGAGTGAGCGAAGCTTGCCAGATGAAATGGAGCGATCTGAATTTTTCCAGCAAGACCATCACTGTGCTAGGAAAAGGAAATAAACAAAGATTGATTACTGCACCAAAAATTGTCTTTGAGCTTCTTGGGAAATTGAAAAAACGCAAATCTGTTTTTCTTTTTGGAGACCCACCCATGGACCGTCGCAAAGCCTATGAATTGGTGCGCAAATCGGGAATTCAAGCCGGTTTAATGAAGCCCCTGCACCCACATGCTTTAAGGCACAGTTTTGCCACTCATCTTTTAACAAGCGGAGCCGATCTGCGAGTCTTGCAGGAATTGCTAGGACACTCTTCGATGTCAGCGACAGAAAAATACACTCACCTTTCAACGGACCATCTTGCAAACACTTTAGCGACAAAACATCCGCTGAAATAAATTCCTTTATTGAAAGACTTTGGTTAAAAATTTCGACCCCAAGTGCGTTCATTATAAAGTCGAAGCAGTTTCCACGTACATTTTCAATTGATAATGAACAGCTTGCAGCCACTCATCAAAGTGTTCATTGCGGGGAATTTGTCGATAGTCTTCAAATTTTGTTTTTAAGAAAGGCGCCATCCAAGGCTCTTGAGCCAAAACCCCTTGCTGCATCAGAAATTTAAGATAAAATTGCATTTTCAGATTTTTCCAAACAAATGCAGCTTGATCTTGTTGATCTAAATGTGAAAATAAATGACCGACAATCTGAAAAAGTTTCTGTGATTCTTCGTCGCCTTCTTGAATGACTTTGGAAATCGTTTCTAGAACTTCCAGTGCAAATTCAATCTTATCATAGTCTTTTTTCAATGTGGCAAAGTCGCGGATCAAAGAAGCTTCATTCAATACATGAAGGCCCTGATTGGTTTTCGAAATAGAGTAATCAAATTCGACGAAATTAATCAGCTCCAGGACTCCGCCACCAAAGCGACGTTTTGATTTTAATGCACTTCGGGCCATAAAAGCCATTTTTTCGCCGCGTTGGGAAATTCCATGAATGACTAAATCAGCTTCAGAAAATTTAATTTTTCGCAGAACGATAAAGCGTTCAATATTTTTCATAAATTAAATTTTCACTAAAAATTCTGAAGGAACTGCTGTTGCATTGATTTCTTTAAATACAGCCCAAAACTCGTTCTGTTTTGGTAAAAGCGGACTGACAATCAAAATATTTTGCAGTTGATTTAAATCTGGTGCTGATTTCCACCACTGCATTTGGGAAGTCGTTAATTGATTCAAACATAAATTTGGCGAAAACAGAAATTCACTCCATTCAGGATTCACTTTGAGCAATTGCAGATAGGTAAAATCAGAGGAATTCAGTGTAGCAATCATCATTTGTCGATTTTGCCGTGATTCAATATTTTGCAAGGGATGTGGAAATTGACTTTCATATTTTCGAATATTTTTGCCAATTTCAGTTTTGTCATAAACGTGTTGCTGAGGGGCTGTCTGCTTTTTCAAAGCCTCGTCGGCTTGATCAAAAAAACTTTTTGAATCCAATTGATCAACCATTAAAGTGGGTGTCTTGAAGCGATCACCACAAAACGCTATGGCCAAATCTACGGCCCTGTCATTGCTCCACCGAAAAATATGCACACTGAAAGGTAGGATGCGATTCAAAAATTCTGGATCAGTTTCCAATTTCTGCTTTAAGGTTTCATGATGTAGAATAAAACAGTATATCTTTTTCTCGATGCATTTGAGTTCTAATTTTTCTGTCATGTAAGCCTGATCCAAAATTGGGTGATCAGCTTGAAGCAAACAAAAACTTGTATCTTTCTTTAATTCCGCCGCCCAAGCGTCCCAGCTTTGTTCCGTTAAAAAATTTTCAGAAATCAAAGTTTGAACCTGATAGCCATCACGCACAAAAATTTTTTGAAAGTGAGATATCAATGGCGATGAACCCATTTGCAGAACAACTGATTTTTTATGTGCATAGAAAAAACATGTGCCTTGGGAGACTTCGTAAACAGCATTTTCAAAGTGGGGATAAATACGCAGGCTCACTTCGGGCTTAAGACCATATTCTTGCTGAAGAAACGACTGAAGTCTGTCATTTTGATTTTGCCATTTTTCAGTGTGGATCAAATTGGATTTCATCGCTTTACCATAGCGCAGACTTTTAAAGGTAAGGTAGCACAAAGGTGACTTCGGCAAAGGATGTCATGATGTTTGATGATCAACATGGAGAAAAACGGCGGCAAAAATCGCCACTGAATATAGTCACTTTGTCTAAAAGTTTGACGTTCGATAATGAGTCAAATCAAAGATATCGCTTAATGAAACTGTTGGTGTTTTTGCATTCATTCAGCATTCATTCTTGCTGACGGAGACAAATGTGAACTTACATCGAGGATTTGGTTTGGGACCATCTAGCAAAAAACAGTTTCCTGTTGTCCTCAGATTTTTGTCTTTGATGTTCACCACTTTTCTATTTTTTGCTCTAAGTGGTTGTTCACCCGGTGGATTTAAGGTGAACGATCAACAAGCTCCGGCTCTTTCCAGTCATGTTATTCAAACACCAGCCGTGCAAACTCAACCTCAAGGCCCTAGCCCTGCAGATGGATCTTCAGGAACACAAACACGACCGTACCCGCGACTTCCTGTTTTAGGTGATGTTCATGACCTTGCGGCAAATAATTATGTCTCGTCTGCAGATTTAGGAATTCAAATTAGCGATGAATTTATCGAAGCTGATTTTAGGACTAAGATCGTTCAAATGCGCTTAAGTCTAAGATATGATAACCGTACTTATCATAAAGTTATTCGTGGATCCTTTAATGCAAATGGCATTGCTGTTTTACTTGAGCTATCTGAAAATTCAGATCGACGAGTCATCCTTGGAATTGCTCGCTGTATTGATCTTTGTGCAAACGTCATTATCGATGTTCATTTTCGGCGACTCAATGGAGGGTATTACAAAAAACAATACCAATCCAATGTCGAAAATTTTCAACCCGATTTTGGCGCTCTCCAAGATAATCCCGGACAACTTCCCACCGATGCCGCAGCAGGCGGAGCATTAGATAGCACAGCAGATGGTGCTTTAGATCCTGACGAAGATGCACCTACTTTGCTTGAAGCTCAGGAATCAGAATCAGTTCCAGGTGAATACATGACACCTCAAGTGGCTATTGAAAAATTAGACCAAATCATTCAGGCCCTCGACGACACTTCGTCACAGTTGCCGCGCCCTGCGCCCGTTGTGCAAGTTCCACCGTCTTTAGTTGACCAATTATTCCCTGTTCCACAGGTTCAACCTTCACAAGCGACGCCACCATCAGCACAAGCGACTCCACCGGCTCCAAATACCCAGCCAGATCCTACTTCTCCGCCAACTCAGACTGTGATTACGCCAAACCCTGGAACTACAACTGCTGCGCAACCTTGTAACAACTTGGCTCATATTTCATCGATATTTCCATGTTCAAATTTAGGCGCTCAATACCCGGGTAAGGCCATGGGTTATTACGGAAACTACAATACAAACACGAAGACGAATCCAAATCCTGGACGTCTTGTGAATGGGACATCCATTGCGGGTGAAGGCACTGGTTTTAAATCAAAGCGTTTTGAATCACCCAATTATCGATTTCAATTCAGCGCGGGAATTACTTTGAAAGTTCTTGAATACATGGCCTCCCAATTTCACCAAACAGTGAATGAGAGCATCCGCATCGGCGATATCACACGACAAAATGGTGGGCATACACCGCCCCATGTTTCCCATCAAAATGGTTTAGATGTGGACGTGACGATGCCTAAACTACCAAATGGGCGAGTTGATTTTGAAAAAGCTTGGATATTACTAAAAGCTGCCTTTAGAACTGGTCTAATTCACAGAGTCGGCACTGTTCAGGCCAACAAAAATGAAATTTGCAAAGTCGCAAAAGCCAAAGGCGAATTTGAGGCGAATTTAGATATTTTTCGAAATATTGCTCACTGGCAAGGTCATGATCGACACTTCCATTTTCGAATGAAATGTACGACACACAATCAGCAAACTTGCCGTATTGATGCCTCAGTAGTTACCGCTGTTGGCTGTCCGTAGATTTTGCGGGCTTTCTGCGATGGGCAGGATCCCTTTGCCAAAACTTTTTCTTGGGCCTTTGGTTCTGTTGAGTTCGACGACCACCGCCCCCATTTCCTTCAATAGCTGCTTTGGCTTTCCCTTTTGACATTGGGAATGAAGCTTCAATTGAAGTTGAATGATAGGGGTGATCTGTTTCGACGGGGATTTTTAACAAAATCAATTTTTCAATATCTTTAATGAATGCTTTTTCTTCTTGGTCACAAAATGACAAAGCAATCCCTGAAGATCCAGCGCGTCCTGTTCGTCCAATTCTGTGAACATAGCTTTCTGCCACATTTGGAATTTCGTAGTTAATGACATGAGTAATTCCATCAACGTCAATCCCACGAGCTGCAATATCAGTTGCCACTAAAACGCGAATTTCCCCGTCCTGAAACTGGGATAAAGCGCGCTGGCGAGCACCCTGAGACTTATTGCCATGAATTGCTGAAGAGGGAATTCGATTTTTTTCCAGAATTTCAGAAACTCGGTTCGCACCGTGCTTCGTGCGAGTAAAAACAATGACTCGCTTCAAAGCTGGCTCCAGCAAAAGAGTTCTGAGCAAATCTTTTTTATTAGATTTTTCTACGTAAAACAATTTTTGTTTAACCAATTCGGTTGTCGAAGAAACTGGAGTGACTTGGACTTTGACTGGATGAACTAAAATTGAATTTGAAAGCTCTTGAATATCTTTTGGCATTGTTGCCGAGAAAAATAAATTTTGTCTCTCATAAGGAAGCAATCCAATGATTTTTCGAATGGGCTGGATAAATCCCATATCCAGCATTCTGTCTGCTTCATCTAAAACGAAAATTTCAACATCCTTCAAGTGAACATATCTTTGCTGAAGCAAATCCATCAATCTTCCAGGCGTGGCCACCAAGATATCAACACCGGAAGCCAATTGCTTCACTTGAGGGCCTTGTCCGACTCCACCAAAAATAGCTGTTGATCGTAAATGTAAATTGACCGCATAAGTCGTGATGTTTTCATGAATTTGCAAAGCCAACTCTCGAGTCGGTGACAAAATCAAAACTCGAGGAGTATATGGCTTGGATTTTTTCTTAGAAGCTGCGAGGTTTTGTAAAATCGGCAATGAAAATGCCGCTGTTTTTCCTGTTCCTGTTTGCGCACAACCTAATAAATCCCGGCCTGCCAAAAGATGCGGGATCGCTTGTTCTTGGATGGGTGTCGGTGTTGTGTATCCAGTTTTTTTTAGAGCCAAAAGAAGGGGTTCAATGAGTTGGAGATCTTGAAATGATTTTGCCATGGGGTGTTTTAGCGACTTCACTCCAGTTCTGCAAGCACAATAGTGTCTGTCGAAAATTGGCAGTTCTCAGAATGGGATTCTTTATCATCTTGAGACACAGCTAAAATATCAGATTCATTAGATTTTTCAGCTCTTGTAGTTTTTTACAAAGGCTTCAGCTTTGCACAACAATGAAGTATGAAGTTTTTGCTTAGCTTTCTGAAATTATCAATCCCTCAATTCTTGAGGAACTTGAACTTGATGAACTTGAAACAGGTCAATAAAATCTGTTTTCTGTTTGTTTTGGCTTTTATTGCTTTGATGCTGATTCAATTCAATCAATTTGAATCCTCTTCACTGAACCCTTTTGCCGACAAAACTCAGATCACGGAAATGTCTTCAACGGGACAGCAGGATTCACCTGTCATGCGCAGATTAATCTGGGATATGTTTGTAAACACGGAGCGCTTAAACCGACCGACGGTAGGTGCCACGGCACAGCCCCCATGCATGGCTTGTCAGACACGGCCAGCAACAGAAGCTCCGGAAGCGACCCGTGGTGAGCCGTGCACTGCTCGAAACAGCTATTTGGAAAGTCAAATCAGATCGCTAAGGACCACCAGTCCTTTCATTCAACAATCTTTAAGTGCTTATGAATCTGGACAAAACCGCAAAGTGATCCGAAGTTGTATTTCAACAATGATGCAGACAACTTTTGGTCCGGGCAACCGTGCATTCCACCATACATCCCGCGGTTGCGGCGCCAATGGCGTGAGACCCTGTCTTTCCACTCAATATGTCGATTTGCTTGCAAGCTCCTTGGAAACTGCCATCAACTGCCTCAGTAACGAAAACAATCCCAATTCGGTTTTTCAGAAAGCAGATATTCGGGCAATACTTGCGATGTTCAATATTGAATCTGGCTTTCACACGAACGTGTTCAGCCCAACGGGAGCCGGTGGAATAGGACAGCTGACTGAAGGCGCTATTAACGATATGAACAAAAATCAAATGCCACAAATCAGAAGAAATTTAGAAGCGCGTGGCGGTCTGTGCGCCCAGCTTTCTCAAGAAATTTTATCTCGACCGATGTCAGCTTCCGTGAGCAATCGCTGCGAGCGCGCAAGCATTTCAGCGGGAAATCCGATGAAGAATTTGATGTATTCCTTGGCCTATTACAACACGTCTCGCTCGATGTATAGATCGCGATTTTTTTCGCAACCATCTCGGGGAACAGATTATAGAAGGCTTTTTAGACCATCACCATGTGATGTTGCAGAGGCAAGCTGCCGCAGTTCTGCTGGTTACCAACAGTGGAAAAATATGCAGGACGAACTTTTAGCTCGAACTGCTGCTTGGTCACACAACACTGGCCCTTACGGCATGAGTTCACGATTTGAAGGTTTAGCAACGCGGTGGTTGCGCACGGGGCGTGTGATGGAACCAGGAAATGGAAGAAATTCGCTAACAGCATTTTTATCTGAACTAGCTCCGATGCAAGCCACTGCAGAAATGCGCGGGTACAATCAACGCATGCAAAGAGCAATGTCGCAAATTGAAAATTCTGCTGGCGAGGGAGGCTCATGCGTAAAGTAAATTTTTTTAATGCTTTAGCTTTGATTTTGATTTTTGGAAACCTAGCTTTCGCAGATGGAATCCGAAATGCTGACCAGCTCATCCATGAAGTCAGAAAAGTAACTGATGAAACCAATCAGCAGCTCATCAATCGAAATTTTCAAAATTTGATGACCACTTTAATGCAATCTAAAGAAGAAATTGCAGGACTTCCTGAGGAAGAGTATCAAAGTCATCAGCGTATCTACATTCAAGTCATTGAACTTCGTCAGCAGCTTGAAAGAATTCAATTGGATCAAAATGCCGCTTGTGTTCGACAAGCTTCAAATGCTGCCGTCAATAAATCGGAGGTTGAACTGGAAGAACTGAAAAAATCTTCCATTCAAAGTTTGTTCTTCCGAATTTACAATAAGATGTGCCAGCAATAAAAAAGTCCCACCGAAGTGAGACTTTTTTGAAAAACTATTCCTGAAAAATTATGACAAAAATTAAATTCCTGATTTGTGTCTTTCGTCATCATCAACAATCGTTTGAATTCCACCCTTTAACTGTGGCCGATAAGCCAAATGATTGATATCGTAGATAAATTGACTTCCATTTGGTGCAGGTGTTTGCCATTCCGGCCCCATTCGAACTGCATCAACTGGGCAAGCCTCTTCACAAAAACCGCAAAAAACACATCGCAAAATATCGATTTCATATTTAACTGGGTATTTTTCAACCTTAGGGTCAGTGTGCTCGGAAGCGACGATATGAATGCACTCCGCAGGGCAGTTTGTTGCGCACAACATACAAGCTGTGCAGCGAAGACTTCCATCTTTTTTCGTGGTTAACACATGATTGCCTTTGAATCGCGGAGAATATTCATATTTTTCTTCCGGATAATTTAAAGTAATCATTTGTTTTTTATTCAACAAGTTTTTAACCAAGTGGCCGAGAGTAATTCCAAGCCCTGTTAAAATCCCCGGTAAATACCACTTACTCAGCTCAGATTTATTTTGAACTACGCTCATAATGAACCTCTTCGATAAACAAATTCGTTTTTCTTACGGTTTTCAATCGTGACTTGATCGAGTCTCTGATGAACATCAGTAAAAGTTGCAGTGGATGAATGTTCGACTCGCAAGTTTTTACCCACAAACAAATCAGCAGCTTCGGTGAGGGTCAATGCTTCAGACACAATGATTGTGGCTTTTTTAAAGAACTGGTGTTTCCCTTTGTAATTAACGAAAGTTCCATCTTTTTCGACAAAAGTTTTCAGTGGAATTTGCAGGACATTCACATTGGCTTTCCCATTTGAAGTCAGATCATCAATCAAAGCATTTGAACCCGCAGATAACCAAATCAAATTTTTTGCATTTTTAAATTCTGCAACTCGAGCTGCCATATCCGGGAAAACGCCTTGATTTTCTGGAGCAACAACCACCAAAGTTTCAATTCCTTTGGCATTCAATTTTTGGGTTAAATCACCCCAAGCCAATTGGATCCCATGTTGTTCCATGACTTTCAAAAGACCTTTTGTATTTGGGTTTTTATCTCCGCGGAGCAAAATACCATCAAACTGTTCAAAAGTTTCTTTGTTATTTACCCAGTGATAAATATTTTTTGTTTTAAACTGTGCAACAAAAGTCTGAATGATGGATTCGTATTCTTCGACTGTGTTTTGGCCAGTCAGAACCAAAGCAATTTTATCTGAAGCAGTCTTTTTTAAAACTTCACCTGCGTATTTTGCAGTTTGTCCAGCAGCTTC
Organism: Pseudobdellovibrionaceae bacterium; assembly: GCA_046318875.1. GTDB lineage: Bacteria > Bdellovibrionota > Bdellovibrionia > Bdellovibrionales > Bdellovibrionaceae > JBKCTJ01. The sequence continues at coordinate 12,355 of JBKCTJ010000219.1, forward strand.
TTCAGTCCAACCCGTTTCAGTGCGACGTTTGCCCTTGAGCAAGCGATGATCGCGATTGACGAACTTGTAAATGTCACGTCCTTCGTCACACATCCAGTGTCCGTTCACTTCTTGGTTTTCACGAGGCTTGACACGGAACATGCCTTCTTTGTTGTAATAAACTTTGACGTTACAACCTGTCGAGCAGCCTTGGCAGATTGAATCTGATTCCTTGAGATACCAAACCCGTTGCCGGAATCGGAAATCCTTTGATGTCAACGCGCCCACTGGGCAAATATCCACTGTGTTTAAAGAATATTTATTATTCAGTTCCACACCTTCGTGAGTTCCAATTTCAGTGCGGTCACCGCGATTGAACAATCCAAGCTCATTTGTTTTAGAAACTTCATCAGTGAAGCGAACACAGCGCGAACACAAAATACATCTCTCAGAATCCAAAACTACTGTTGGCCCCAGATCCACCACTTTGTGTTTTTTCTGTTTTGGTTCTGCCATTTCAGGATCATATTTTCCGTATTCCATGTACTGATCTTGTAAACCACACTCACCAGCTTGGTCACAAATGGGACAATCCAGAGGATGATTGATCAAATGAAAATCCAGACCCCACTTGACAGTTTCACGGACTTTTTCAGAAGTGTTATTGATTTTCATTCCTTCGGTGATCATTGTATTACACGCAATTTGAACCCGTGGATTTCCATCGATTTCAACCATACAAAGTCTGCAAACACCAGCAATGCTCAGACCTGGATGATAGCAATAATGTGCAATCCTGATGTCTGCTTTGTACATCGCTTCGATGATGGTTGTTCCCGGTTTAACTTCGAGTTCTTTGCCGTTAATGGTGCATTTTAGCATGGAAGTTTCCTCTCACTTTTGAGCGTCCTTCACGAACATAAAATTCAAATTCGTCTCTAAATTTTGAAACAAAACTTAAAACAGGCAATGCCGCTGCGTCTGACAAGGCACAAATGGTTTTACCTTTCATGTTGTCAGCAACTTTCAACAGCAAATCGATATCTTGTAAACGACCGCGGCCTTCTAAAATAGAATGTACCACCTTATTTAACCAGCCAGTTCCTTCACGACAAGGCGTGCACTGTCCGCAAGATTCATGATGATAAAAATGAGTCAAGACTCCCAGCATATCCACCATACATTGTGAATCATCAATAACAATGACTGCTCCGGATCCAAGCATCGTTCCCATTTGAGCTAAACATTCATAATCCATTGTGGCTTTTGCACATTCATCAGCAGTCAATACAGGAGCTGATGATCCGCCAGGAATAACTGCTTTTAATTTGCGGCCAGACTTCATCCCGCCGCCTTCCTTCATGATTAAATCCATCAATGAATACCCCAATGGAACTTCATAATTTCCAGGCTTGACTATGTTTCCGCTCAATGAAAAAAGTTTAGTTCCACTGGATTTTTCAGTGCCGAATTTTTTGTAAGCTGCGGCTCCGTCACGAATGATTGGAATCACAGCAGCCAAAGTTTCCACATTGTTCACAATCGTTGGTTTTTTCAAATAACCTTGCACAGCTGGAAACGGTGGTTTCAATTTAGGCTGACCCTTCAGGCCTTCCAAGGAAGAAATCATTCCAGTTTCTTCTCCGCAAATGTAAGCTCCGGCACCTTTATATATATCCATTTCGTGATCAAAGCCTGATCCCAAAATATTTTTTCCAAGAAAACCTGCTTCGTAAGCTTCCTTGATTGCAAGCTCAACACAAGCAATTGGGTAATCGTATTCACCGCGAATGTAGATATAAGATTTACCAGAATTAATTGCAAAAGCAGAAATGATCATGCCTTCAATCAATTGATGAGGAGCTCGCTCCATCATCAAACGGTCTTTGAAAGTTCCAGGCTCGCCTTCATCGGCGTTACACAATAAATAACGAGGTTCATTATTTTTGGGCAGGAAGCCCCACTTCATTCCAGTGGAAAAGCCTGCTCCGCCACGTCCACGTAATCCCGAAGCTTTGACTTCGTCGATGATCGCTTGAGGTTGCATTTTCAGTGCTTTTTTTAAAGTTTCATAACCGTCATGTTTTTTATAACCATCAAGTTTTCGAAACTCTTCAAGGTGATAAAATTCGGTCAGTAATTTTGTTTCCATTTTTTCTCCGACTATTTGAGTCCACGCAAAATGTTCATGGCAGATTCAGGCGTTAAATTTTCATAATACCGATCATTCACTTGCATCATAGGCGCAGTTCCGCAGGAACCTAGACATTCAACTTTTGCAACTGTGAATAGACCATCTTTTGTGATTTCGTTAAAAGAAACTTTCAACTGATGACAAAGCTCGCTGGCCAATTCCCGTGATCCATTCAAAGCGCAAGAAATATTGGTGCAAATTTGAACATGGTATTTGCCCACAGGAACTTGATTGAACATGGTATAAAATTTAAAAACTTCGTTGATCTTGCTTTCAGGAATTTCCATCACTTTTGAAAGTGATTTCACAACTTCAGCATTGACCCAGCCCTTGTTTTCTTTTTGGGCCAGATATAAACAAGGAATAATTGCTGATTCCTTCGCTTCATAGCGAGCAAGTTCTTTTTTAACTTCTCTCACACCATTTTCAGACAATTCAAACATGGAAATCTTCCTCTTTCAATTTACAGACGATTAGCGATCCAATTCACCGGCGATGACATTCATACTCGCAACTGTAGCAATGGCATCGGCAAGCATTGCGCCCTTAACCACAGTCGGAAACGATTGATAAATTGCAAAACAAGGCGGGCGGACTTTTAAACGATACGGATTAGCACTGCCATCACTGACTAAATAAAATCCAAGTTCACCATTTGCAGCTTCTGTTGCATCATAAATTTCACCGACCGGTGGTCGAAGCCCTTTGATCACCAACATGAAATGATTCATCAAACCTTCGATGTTGCCGTAAACATCTTTTTTCTCAGGCAACACAATTCCTTTATCGCGAATGGTGTAATCTCCACCTGGCATATTTTTGCAAACTTGTTCAATGATTCGCAAACTTTGTCGCATTTCTTCGATGCGCACTTGGTAGCGATCGTAAATATCCCCGTTCGTTCCTACTGGAATATCAAAATCAAGACCTTCATAACCATAATAAGGTGCAGTTTTACGCAAATCTAAATTGACACCGCAAGCTCGCAACAGCGGCCCTGTGTATCCCCAGGCAATGGCATCTTGTGCACTGATGGGGCAAACACCTTGGGTACGATTGATGAAAATTTTATTACCCAAAAGCATTCTAGAGATTTCATCAACGCCTAAACGCATTTCTTTGCAAAACACTAAAACGTCATCAAACCAACCTTCGGGCGCATCTTGAGCCATGCCTCCGATTCGAGTCATAGAAACCGTCAGTCTTGCTCCACAAAGCTTTTCAAACAGAGAATAAACTTTTTCTCGATATGTGAAGATATGTAAAAATGCAGTCAAGGCACCTAACTCGACTCCACCTGTTCCGACGGCAATAATGTGATCGATGACTCGGGATAATTCACATAAAATGATCCGCATTGCTTGGGCGCGCGGGGGAATTTCCACTCCCATCAATCTTTCAACAGCTTTGCAATAACCCACGTTGTTCATCGGCGCTGAACAATAATTCAATCTGTCTGTGTATGGAATGACTTGATTGTAGGGATGGGTTTCTGCCATTTTTTCAAAACAACGATGTAAATATCCGATTTCGCAATTGGCGCGAACAATCGTTTCACCATCAAGTTCCGCCATCACTCGCAAAGTTCCATGCATTGCTGGATGGGAAGGACCAATATTGATTGGAACGTAATTTGGATTTAACACATCACCGGCTTGGCCACGCTCATTATCAAAATGCATAGGCACCGTGGTGTCGCAATGTTGTTGGGCATCCGCTTCATAATCTTTCCGAAGCGGATGTCCTACGAATTGATGATGAGTTAAAAGTTTTCTCAAATTTGGATGTCCATCAAATCGGATTCCAAACATATCAAAAGCTTCTCGTTCAAACCAATCCGCACCTCTCCAATATGGAAGAGCTGTTGCAACCGATTCACCTTCGGAAAGTGCAGTCTTCATTCGTAGACGAGTTGCATCTTTTGAACTGAACAAATGATAGACGACTTCAAATCTTTTTTGACGTTCAGGATAATCGACTCCGCAAATATCCATCAAAAAATCAAATTTTCCTGATTGTTTTAAAAATCTTAAAACACGAGGAAGGTGTTCTTTATCCAAAACTAAAACGTCATCTCCGTTTTGATGCAGGAATTGCATTCCGGAAATATCAATATCGTTTTGCTGAAGATCTTTTCTAAGTTGATCAATTTTCGTCATAAGGAGACTTCCAATTTTCTTTCCACGGGCGTGGTTTTTGATCTTTAATTAATTTTTGCAATGTCATAATCCCATCCAGCACAGCTTCTGGAGTTGGAGGACATCCTGGAAAATACACATCCACAGGGATGACTTTGTCGCAGCCCTGGAGCACATGGTAAGCTCGGTAAAATCCACCGGAACTTGCACAAGCGCCCATTGATAAAACATATTTTGGTTCAAGCATTTGTCGATAAATTCGAACCAAAACCGGAGCCATTTTTTCAGTGATTGTTCCTGCGACCAATAACAAATCGGATTGTCGCGGAGAAAATCGAACAACTTCAGCACCAAATCGGGCCAAATCGTATTTGGGCCCCATGACACTCATTAATTCAATTCCGCAACAGGCAGTTCCGTAAGGCAAAGGCCACAGAGAATTTCTTCTTCCCCAAGCAACGATGGCTTCCAATTTGGTTGTCATAGCAAATGAACGAGAAAAATCGTCATTTTCTTGAGAACCCAAACCGACCAGACCTTTTTGATCGACTTTAAGATCGACGGTAAGACCGTTATTCAGGCCATTATTTTTGACTGATTGTGAATCCACAGACACCCATCCCAGTTTTTAATTACACTCATTTAGTTTTCAATATTCACTCTACATTGGCAGTTAAATTCTGACAACGCAATCGCTCTCTCCTGTGAAAATGCATTTGCCCTTTTTGTGCAGACACAATCAAATGAACTTTGCGATTGTGTTTAAAAAATAATCAAAGCTTCTGCCCGGTTTTTCATTGGGCCAGAGCCTTCTTCCAAAGTCAGGAGTGAAGAATGGATCCAGTTCGAAAAACTTACTTTTCAGGAATTCTGACTGTCATGATTTTGATGACTCCTTGGGCAAAAGCCAGCTCAAAAGACAAAGATATTTTAATTCAAGTTGAAAATGCAGAAACGGCTCAGCAACTCATGGCAGAAATCCAAAACAACTTCACTGCAAATCAGAAAAAAAACGATTCAGTCACGTCAGAGATGATTGCGGACCGATGGCTTCGGATTCAAGGTTTGGATGAAGATTCAGAATTTTTCCAGCTCTCCACCATTCAACAGATGGTCCAGTTCATTCAACCTAACTACAAAATCAGCATCAATATGCCTTGGAAAATCCAAGATCGTCTGCGCATCGCAGCCCTTCAAAGGTATCAAAGGCGCAATCATGCCAATCAACAAACTCCTCGCTCAGTCGATAATCCAGAAATTCCTGCCGCACCGATTCAGACAACTGGCGCTGATCCTTTGGTAGAAAATCAGTGGGGAATGTCAGACATTGGTGCTCCTGAATTTTGGCAAAATAGTCAAGGTGACCCAAAATTGATCGTTGCAGTCATTGATACCGGAGTTGATTACACCCACGAAGACTTGCTGCCAAATCTTTGGAGAAACCCAAAGGAAATTGAAAACAACGGAATCGATGATGACGGAAATGGCTATGTCGATGACATCATTGGTTGGGATTTTGTCAGCAATGATCACAAGCCATATGATTTATCAGGAACTCAAATTGAAATTATTCAAGGTGCGAATCCCGGGCATGGCACCCACTGCGCGGGCAATGTTGCAGCTGCAGGATCTAATGGGGTTGGCATTTCTGGAGTGGCTCCGAAAGTTTCCATCATGCCCATCCGTTTTATCAGCGAAAAAGGTCAGGGCACAACAGCGGATGCTGTGAAAGCGATTCACTATGCAGTGAAGAATGGTGCAAAAATTTTATCCAATTCTTGGGGATCCGAAGGCGAAGATTCTGAAGATGGTGAGGGCAATCAAGCTTTGAGAGACGCAATTCAATTTTCCGAAGAGAAGGGCGTCTTGTTTATTGCCGCCGCCGGAAATGGTTACCAAGGGGTGGGTTACGATAACGATATCCATCAAAAACCTGCCTATCCCGCAAGCTATGATCACGACATCATCATTAGCGTGGCAGCCTTAGATTCAAAAAACAAATTGGGTTCTTTTTCAAATTGGGGAAAAAAATCTGTGGACCTAGCGGCTCCGGGTGTTCAAGTTTTTTCAACCACAGTAAACAATAATTATTCAGACGTAGCTTTGGATTATTTTGGGTTTAAAGCAACATGGGATGGAACTTCCATGGCTGCACCCCATGTGGCTGGAGCTGCGGCTTTATATTGGTCAGCACACCCAGAAAAAACTTGGCAAGACGTCAAAGCAGCGATTTTGAAAGCTGTTGTTCCACTTGCAGAATACGAAGATCAGCTTAGCTCTGGTGGAAAACTTGATCTGAAATCCCTGATGAAAACACGATTCAACGGTTTTTAATTTTTAAGCTCCAAGGTATTTCAATCATCAACTGCAAAGTTGAATTGATTTTTTCATTCTCTCCAAATAAGAAAGCTGACTTTTTTGAAAATAAAATAAATCGATTTTTTGATTTTTCTTTGGAATGGCCACGGCAAAAACTTTTTCTTCTGGATGAAGTTGCAAAAACTTTTTAAGATGTTTGGGTTGAACACTTGCAATCATTTCATAGCCGCCCAATTCTGCCCAGAGCAGGGACGAAACTGGAATCTTTTTTGTTTTACAAAACTTTACTGCGAGGGGATGAAAAAGTTTTTCAGAGATCTGCAGATCAAAACCGATTCCATTCAAATCCGACAATATCGCCAAAGTATTCATAATCCCATCGGAATTATCTATAATCATGTGACAATATTTTTTGACAATTTTGATTTTCTGAAAAGGAATAACCGGGCGTAACTTTTTTTCTGGCACAGCACTGCTCTTCATCAAAAAACTATAAGCATAAGCTGCCCCCAATCCCAGCGGAGACAAGGCCACTAACAAATCTCCCGGTTTGATCGAAGACCTCTGAATGGCCGGCTGCTGCCCCAGCGCCATGGCCGTGGAAACCACACTAAAATGAGAACTGTGCCCAGAATCTCCTCCCAAAAGAAAAGTACGATGAGCATTCAAACAATCCCTGGCCCCACGAAAAAATTTTCGCTGAAAATTCGAAGACATCTTTTTTTTCCAATTGACTGCGATCACAACACCCAAGGGATCTGCTCCACTGCAAGCCACGTCACTCAAAGACATCACCACACTCATCCAGCCTAAAGTTTCCGGATCGCGATACAAACCGGATTCAAATTCTTCATCCAGACCATCTGTAGAAACAGCTAAAAATGTCTTTTTGGACAAAGCTAAAATTTCAGAATCACTTTCAAAAACTTGATTCAGTTGCCTAGGGCTACGCTTAAGTTTTGGCAATATGGTCTGCAAATCTTTAAATTCTTTGAGACTGGTTTTTTTCATCTTGCTCCTGATCATCTGAATTTGGAAATTCTTCTGATTTGCAGAGAAACCAAATGAATCTTGCAACTCTTCGTCAGCTTAGGAATAAATGAAAAAAACCGGTCCCCCACCTTCGCGAGAGGCTGGCTTTTTTCGACGATCACTAAGGATCTAAATGTTTCATTCTTTCACTATCAAGATGAATTGCACCGATTGGAGATAATGAATTTCCTGAGAATATTGGACAGAGAACGACTTCTATTTGCCCAGCTTCAGCATCACCCGTGCTGATGTCAGTGTCGATCGAAAAATTCCAAAAAGAATAAGGGTTCACTTCGCTACCAGTCCCCACAAAACCTTGCGACTCCAATTGAGTGCAATCTGGCCGGTCGATCTTCTTCGCCCCTGCTAAAACAGTCCGTTTAAACGCTTTGATTTTTCCGCTTGATGGTAGAACATCGGGTATGACCCAGCCTTCGATTCTAATAGAATCATTATTATCTGATAAATTTAAGGAATTGACAAAGACTCCTTTGAAACCTGCAACCGCATCGTTTCCATTTCCGTCAAAATTTTTCGTCTCTATTTTCAGAAAGTTTGTAAAAATATTTCCAGAATCAACTAAACCATCGCACTTAGACAAAGTGATATCGTATTGTTGGCCTCCTAAAACTAAATATTTATCATATGAGGATGTTCCTTCGGTATTTAATGTCGCGTAAGAAGGTAAACCACTAAAGGAGGCCGTCGGGCCATGTCTGTACTCGGCAATCAGCAGAGTTGGAGGTGCTATATATCTGTGGATTGAGGTGATTGAAGTTTGCTCCAAACAAACTTTTTTAGCCGAAACAAAACTACCATTGTCAGAATAATATCCCCAAATCAATTGTTTGGACTCGTCATCCTCAAAAATCGAATTTCTTAGCCGTTTGTGCACTGGTATGAACATTTTCATTCGATCGAGTTCATTGGTGGACGTCGGACTAACCGAAGGTGAATCCAAATTTACTGGTCCGCCCCAAAGTGTTTGGCCTGTGCTCTTGACATAGTATTCAAAATTCAAACCACCACTCAACATAAAAAAGCTAAACCAACCGTTCACGATTTCTTCTTCGAAGAGAACCATTGGTGGTTTTCCTGGTGGGCGATATCGAACTTCCACTCGATCGGTAGGCCCGGCATCGGGCGCAGTCAGGTATCTTCCCGAAACTCTGCCAGTTCCAACTTCTCCGGTATTCAAATCGTCCATTGTGATTCCAACGGTTTCTTGAGCAGTTGCTAAAGTTTTTTTGGTGTCTCCATACCTGAAGATCAATCCCGCGTCCCCATCATAAACTGTCATAACCTGAAAAAATCGGGCCTCGCCAGAAGGGACAAACATTTCAAAAGTCGTCGGAGGAGGCGGTGCTGATATACAGTGATCACATGAATCCCATTCGTACAACATTGGTCCGGTCATACCGGGACCTCTGACAGAAATGGAAACGTGCACCAGTTCAGATGCAGACATCGCAGAGAGTTTGTTGCTCATGGGTGAAATACTGTGTGGAAATGCAAATTGGACAGCCGATTTTTGACCACCGTCTTCGTCCTTTCGCGTACAAGCACTGGATACAATAACCAATATCAAGACAACAACTTGAATATACGTCATAGGGTCCCTTTGTTTTATTTTCTGACTATGCGGCATCGGCTTTTGGCAGGGCTAACTCAAATCCAGGTTGGATCAATTTGAGAAAACAGCAAACAAATGTTCAAATTTTTTAATCATCCATAGACAAGTTCAGTGCATCTCTCGGAAATGTATCAAGGCAAAACGCTTCATATGAAAAAGCTTGTATTCGAGTTTGATTGACACTGAACAAAGCCAGAATACTTGATGGCTATGACTGACGAATCAAAAGCTTTTAAAAATTGGATCAATCAGAGTGTTGTGCAATCTTATTCTCAAGAATTGAAAAAAGTTGATTCCAAATTTCAGGATCAGAACTTTTTGCTTTTAGTCAAAAACCTCGAGAACTTAGAGCTTAAAGCGCGAGTCATTTTAATTGCGTCGGCACTCCATGAATGTCTTGGATCAAATTACCCACAGGCTTTACAAAAACTTGTTCATATCAGTCAGACTGATCGATTGAAACAATTTGAGTTATGGCCTGTGTCCGAATTCATTCGAACTTACGGGAAAGACCATTTTGATTTGTCATTCCAAGCCATGCAAGAATTAACTAGCCGGTTCACATCTGAATTTGCAGTGCGCCCCTATATTTTGCTTGATTCGGATAGAGCTTTGAAGCAAATGGAAATCTTGGCAGATCATTCCAACGTTCATGTCAGACGCTGGGCTTCGGAAGGCACTAGGCCCTATTTACCCTGGGGTGAAAAACTTGAGATCTGTATTCAAAATCCAAAGCCCAATTTAAAGATTTTAGAAAAGCTCCGATTTGATCCTGAACTGTATGTTCGCAAAAGTGTCGCTAATCACTTAAATGACATTTCGAAAAATCATCCTACCCTTGTGATTCAGACATTGAAAAATTGGAAAAAAGAAGTTCCAGCAGATTTTACAAAAGAATTTAAATTCATTGTCTCACGCGCCCTAAGAACCTTAATCAAAAATCGCGATCCGAAAGCACTGCAGATGCTGGGTGTTTCTGCTAAAAAAGATATCTTATTTTTTTCAAAATTTGAAATTCTACAACCCAAAGTCAAGTTTGGATCTGCTTTGGAATTTCAATTCGAGATTTCACATCGTACTGCTAAACAAACACAGTTAATCATCGATTATGCAATTCATTTTCAAAAGGCAAATCATAAACTCAGCGCCAAGGTCTTTAAGCTCAAAAACATCACTTTGAAAAAAAATGAAACTTTGGTTGTTCAGAAAAAACACTCAATCAAACCGATCACCACCAGGAGATATTACCCTGGACTTCATCGTCTGGAAGTCTTTGCCAATGGCCAGTCTGTAGGGATCAAAGATTTTTACCTCACAGGCGTCATGAAATGATTATTTAAAAAAAATCTGGAAAACTTTCCATGGAGAGGCAGACCTCGCATAGTTACCTCTCATAATTACGGAGAGGCGCTGACAATTGTCAGCGCGCTGCCGACTGTAATTGTCACGGTGAATTTTTTTCAACACAGGATCTGAAGTCATTTGGCCTTCTCCAACAATCTACGCAGGATGAAAAACGTCACCGTGTAAGAATCACAAGCTTTCATCTTTCTGATTCTTGGACCTCCCTTTGCTGATGGGACTGTCGAGAGTTTTTCATCATTTCAAAAGGAGCTCATCATGTCTTTTGTATCAAACATTATCGCAGCCTTCGGTCACGGAGGGTTTGTCATGTGGATCATTTTCTTCGGACAAATTTTTTCAATTGCTATTATTCTGGAGCGAGTTTACGTGCTCTTTTTTCTTCGAACCTTGAATAGTCGAAAGCTTGCAAAACAGTTTGAAGAAGACATTAAAAAAGGTCGCTTAGATCACGTGATGCTAAAGGCCGAGGGTTTGTCTCAACAAAACAATGCTCTAGGTAAAGCTATTCTTGCAGGTGCTCAAGCAGCGGCAAATAACGGTGGTAAAGAAGAAATTCAATCGAAAATGGATGAAGTTTTACTTTCTGAAGCTTCAGTCATTGAAAAGCGTACGGGATTTTTAGCTTCGATCGGAAACATTGCAACTCTTGCAGGTCTTCTGGGCACAATCATTGGTTTGATTGATTCTTTTACTGCCGTAGCCAGCAGCAATCCTGCTGAAAAAGCAAGTTTACTGTCACAAGGTATTTCAATGGCCATGTATGCAACAGCTTACGGCTTGATTATCGCCATTCCCGCACTTGTGATGTTTGCTGTTCTTCAAAATCGAGCCAATTCCTTATCTGAAGATTTAAACCAAACCGCTTTTAAAGTCTTCAATTGGCTAACTTATAGCTACGAGCCTACAGCACGTAAAGCTATGAAATAAATGTTGAAACAAATTATTTAACTTTAAGAGACAGGAGCCCTTATGATGTCACAAACTGGATCGAACAATAAAAAAAATCTGAATGTTGAATTGAACTTGATGCCCGTATTCGACGTTCTGTCGGTCTGTATTTGCTTTTTGCTTATGACCGTGGTGTGGGTTCAAGTTGCTGGTCTTCAGACGTCCCAAGCCATTGGCGACGGCGCTACAGAGGCAATTCAGCATTCAAGCGTATGGCTGAGCATTAATGAAAATAATGATTTAGAAGTTTCACTGCGGAATGCCGAAAACATTCGATCTATTACAGTCATTGAAAATGAAAAGGGACTGATCAATTGGAAATCGGCTGAAACAAAATTAAAGACTCTGTCACCAACAGAATACAAAAACGCAATTATTCTTCCGTCGAAAAATACCAAATACGAAAATGTGATTCATTTTATGGATCTGGTGAAGCAGTCAGGTATTAAAGATGTTGGTGTTTCTCCAATTTAATTTGTTTACTGCTTCCCTCTTAAAAAGGCGGATTTATGTCACAGTCAGTTTTAGAAACACACAGAACAAGGGGGGTGCTTGCACAGATGAGTCCCCTGGCGCAAAAAAGCCAGAGTAAAAAATCCAATGATCTTGGGTTTTCTTTGAATCTGACAACGCTGATTGATGCGTTTTGTATTTTGGTGATTTTTCTTTTGTCGAATATGAACGGTCAAACCCAGGCCGTTGATGTGTCGGATCAAATCAAGCTTCCAACTGCCATGCAAAATGAAATCATCGAATCCGGTCTTGTGATTAAAATTCAAAGCGATGGCATCTATATCGATGAAGTCAAATTCCCTTTGGCACAAGTCCCAGCTCATTTGATCAGTCTGAAATCTGGAAATGTCGATTCGAAAAAAGCAACTCTTGATGATGGTAAAAAATATGATTCATTGATCATTCAAGCAGATAAAAATTCAAATTTTGAAATCATCGGTGATGTGCTTCGTGCAGCTGGACAAGCTGGTTTTTCTAAATATGTCTTTGCAGTTTGGCCGCAAAAAAAGTGAGTCTTTTTATGAAAACGAAACTGCTTTTGGTTTTAAATTTTTTCCTGATCAGTCATCTGCTGGCTTTCACAGTCATGGCTGATGAGCGTTTGGACATAAAAACCCAGACAGATCTGATTCAAAAGTTGGAATCTGTTTTAGAACTTCAAAATGCGAATGAAGCTTCTGATGAAATGTTAGCGAACAAATCACTGACGCTGAGACTTGCTGATCTGTACTCGGAAAGATCACGTCTTCTCACAGTACAACTTCTCACAGTACAAGAAGATGGAAAAGGAAATGAAAAATATAAAAAATTGATCTCAAAAGACCAAAATCGCGCAATTCAGCTGTACCGAAAACATTTACCAAAAATGTCCCCTGCTGAAAAAGCAAGGCCACATCTACAAATCGCCCACTTATTTTTTCTTCAGAAAAAACCAAGTTTAGCAATTCAGTATCTGGAAGAAATTCTTGAATCAAAACCCATAGAAAAAATTGATCCGCAATATCGCGCTCAAGCAGCCATGCAATTGGCTGATCTATCTTTCAGTAAAGCAGATTTCACCAAAGCAGAAAAGCTTTATACACAAGCCTTGATCCTAACCCCAGTTCACAATAAAAACCAAAAAGATTATGTATCATTAAGGCTTGCATGGTGTGCCTTCAATCAAGGAAAAACAGATCTTGCAGTGACTCGAATGACAAAGGCTCTTGAACATTCAATTTCAGTCAGTGGAGTCGAAAACAATGCCTTTGCCGAAGAAGCATCAAAAGATTTGGCAACATTTCTAGCTCAGCGCGGTTTATCTGCCAAAGATATTTGGACTCTTAAAAAATTAAGTCCAAAAAACGTTTTACAATCAAATCTAATTTACCTTGCTCATGAACTTGACCGCACAGCAAAGAAAGATCTAGCCATCTTGGTTTGGTCCCACGTTGATAAAAAGTCGATAACTTTTTTAGATCAAGTCGAACGTCAAATCAGACTCGCAAAAATCCAATATGACCTTGGGAATCAAAACCAAACAGTTGTTGAAATCAAAAAATCTTTGGCTCTGTTAACTGATCGCCAATGTCGAAGTGAAGCGGATTGCGGAATCTTACAACAAAGCCTTCGCAGTTTGATCACTGACTGGGGAAAAGCAGCAGAACGTAAACCCACACCAAATTTAATTGCAACCTACGATGTCTATCTACAACATTTCGATGACGAAGAAGTCGCATTCTGGGCGGGTCAAGCTGCTATGAAAACAAAACAGTATGCCATGGCTTACCATTTTTATACTTTAGCGATTCACTCGAAAGCTCTCAATAAAAAAATCTTTGAAGGATCCATGGTTTCATCAATTGAAGCTGCGGAATTATCACAAAATAGGCCTGTGCATCTGCAAAGCTTGCAAACTTATTTAAAACTGAATCCTCAAGGTGATAAAATTGATGAAGTGAAATATCAAATTGCTCACATTCATTATGAAACCAATCAATATGACTTAGCACTCGAAGAATTTTATAAAATCTCTTTTGATTCAAAAGCACCTTTGAGTCTTCGAAAGAAATCTTCGGATTTATATTTTGATATTTTAGCTATTCAAAAGAACGATGAAAAGATTGAAACCGAATCTCTGCGTTTTGCCAATGTCTTCGCGAAGGTCATGCCTTCGCAACAAGATCAGCTCCTTGCCTTATACAGAAAATCTGTTTTGAATCAATCTGCCAGTTCACTCATTGATGCTTCTGCTGAAAAATCAAATTATAGAAAACAACTTGATAAACTGAACAAAATTTCATTTGCAACTTGGCCAGAAGATGAAAAGAAAAAAATTCTTCAAAACAAACTTTTGCTTGCAGAAAAGCTGCAAGAACTTGGGG
>JBKCTJ010000220.1:0-2648 GCA_046318875.1 Pseudobdellovibrionaceae bacterium
TTGTTGCAAGCTTCAACTTCAACTTTATCACAGGCAAATCAAACGCCAGGTCTGGCTTTGAAACTTTTGGGTTAAAAACAAAATTGATTTAAGATGGATAGCCCCTGACACATACCGGTACCGAATGGTCACGAAGGGGTGTCAGGAGCATTGATATTGAAATTTTTCATATGCATTCTTTGACGCTCAGGCAAGATCATCAACTCCAGACCGTTCTGAGTGGATTTGCGATTTTGATCTTTATATTTATTTAAATAAATTTGTTCCAGGTGAGGATCGCCTTTGAAGAAAGTCTTTAAAAATTGCGGCACATGGCCCTTCGGATGAAGCAGGGCAATGTCCTTTGCCATAGTTTCTAACACGAACTTTTTTTCGAGACTGAGATCAGAGATAAGATAGTTGAAAAAAGCTTCGAGCAAACGATCCTGATGAATTGCATAGGTCTTTGAAAATTGAGTTTCTAAATATAAAACAAATTTTGTAAAAGACTGAAAACTGGAATGGGTATTTTGAAATAAAAGCTGCATCATCGCAGCAAATTTTCCGCTGTTACTAAACAGATCCCAAAATTTAGCGAATTTCTGCATAAACTGAATTTGTGCAAAAGACATATCTTTCGTGGATAAAACCTCGTAGGGCTGTTGATCCGAATAAACCATGGCAAAGGTTTTTTCATGTCGCTCAATAGGAGTTCCCTTTAACCTTTTTAAGATTCCCACTTGAACTTCATCTGGGTTCCACGACAGCAGTTGATCAAACCCCTGTCCAAATGATTCCATTGTCTCCCCCGGAAGCCCCACGATGAGGTCAGCATGGGTGTGAACGTGATGTGATTTTAAGTATTCAAAATTAGCTTTCGCTTTCTTTAGATCGTTTCTTCGTGAAATATTTTGAGCCACAGCGGGGCTTAGGGTTTGAATGCCGATTTCAAATTGCAAACTTCCCACTGGAAATTTTTCGATTAACACTTTTAATTCTTCAGGTAAGCGATCTGGAACCATTTCAAAATGTAAAAATAATCCCAAGTGAATGTGCTTTAGAAAGAATTCTAAAATTTGAGTCGAACTTGAAATGGATAGATTAAAAGTTCGATCCACAAACTTAAACTGACGGACACCTCTTTGAAGCAGTTCATCCATTTGTTGTAAAAAATGATTTAATTCAAATGAGCGAACTGATTTATCTAAGGAGGATAAACAATATTCACATTTATAGGGGCAGCCCCTTGAAGCTTCAACATAGATCACCCGATTCGCGATGTCTTCGTCCGAATAAAGTGCGTAAGGCAATTGTATGTCTTGGATAGCTGGTATAGTTTGCGTGATCAATTTTTGTCTTCCAGAAAAAGTTGCTGGGACAACAGCGTCTAATTCTGCCAAGATTTCATGGCAAAGCTTCGGAAAAGCAAAATCCGCTTCACCACAAATGACATAGTCACAAAATTGATACAAACGCTGTTGTTCAGTTTCATAAGAAATTTCTGGGCCACCTAAAATAATTTGAATGTGAGGTGCAACTTTTTTGAGGATTGAAATCACACGCAGAGTTTCTTCCGCATTCCAGATGTAAACTCCAAAGCCAACAATTTTCGGGTCCAGTTTTAAAATTTCTTCGCAAATTGTTCGGGGGTTTTGATGAATGGTATATTCGATCATTCGCGTGCGATTTTGAAGATCCTTCATATTCGCATAAAGGTATCTTAACCCAAAAGAGCAATGCTGATAACTGGCATTGATCGCAGCAAGAATAATTTCTGGAGAGGTTGAATTCGTTGGCACATCCATCTTGTTCAATATAATAGCCAAATTTTCAATCAATTTGTGTCACAGACACTCATTTTCAAGAGCTTGCAGTTGATTTCAGCCCACCTTCTTGTTAACCCTGTCACAGAGATGCGCGGGTGGTGGAATTGGTAGACACGCAGGTCTCAGAAGCCTGTACTTAACCGTGTGGGGGTTCAAGTCCCCCCTCGCGCACCAAACGTCAAGCTATTCGAACACCCATTTCTTAGGTTTTTTTGTATATGAAACGCCGCTTCCGAGTCTGAAAATTCGGACGGCTTTCTATTGTCAATTTCACCAGTTTTTATCGATATCAGACTCTCCACATCCGTGTGGATAAATTCTTCACCAATAAAATAATGGATTCGTACAAAGTCTTTTCCAACTTCAATCTTTGAGACAAGACGTTTGATAATCTGTGCTTGCAACTCGTAGTTCCCACTCTGACCAAATAAAGATTTGATTGTTTTTAAAAACTCTCTGTAGTCAGTAAGCTGAACTGGCTTCTCAATAACTCCTTGGGAATCTTTGATCTCCCGAAGTTTTTCTTCTGTTTCCAGCTTTAACTTTTCAATTTTCTCCATCTGCTGATAAATGGGTTTCGGACTCACAGTTTTTGGAAGTTCGGAGAGTCTTTCGGCCATCGCTTCTAATTGCGAGTTGTATCCGTAAATTGAAGCCTTAAGTCTGTCGTACTCCTTTTTAGGAGAATTTTTTTCAAAGGACAACGATGTGACGTCGATACGTCACGATTACTTGCGCGAAGGCAAAGTTGTCTCCATGGGCCATGGCAATGGCCCAGAATGAGAAAAAGTTTCCTTTGGCTAACACCATTCTACATCAAACAAAACGTCTTTGATACACTAT
>JBKCTJ010000221.1:0-4934 GCA_046318875.1 Pseudobdellovibrionaceae bacterium
ATTAAAAACAGGAGAAGAAAGATTAGACTCAAATTTTTCACTTGTTCGAGCGCAAAGGCTGTTGTTGTCTGAGATTTGACGAATAAAAATAGTAACATTGATAGTTTCACTTTTCCTCCAATATCGTTCGTTATTGAACGAGCATTTTCATTGGATACAATGACACACTCTTCGACGTATATAGATTTGATTCAAACAAGTGTTGTTTTTTTCACAACACCGATGAAAAATTTTACTCCTCGGAGCGTCGATAGCCGCGACTTGTTTTCAACTCATCCGTTAGAAGCAAATTATAGAATATTGACTAGCCCAACAACAAGGTCAGATGTATTCGGCTTATGACCTTGAACACAGATTTTTTGACCATAACTTAATTTTTGAATCAAGTCGCCTGGTCGGAGATCACCTAATTTAACAGAATTTGTTAAATCTGTTAAAATAACAACCTGTTCCGCTTTGCCAAAAGGTCTAGGGCCTTCCATAGTGAAAAGAACTCCGGGCTCGCTCAATTGTAAGCCCTTAGTTTTGGAATCAGGGCCAGTTCCAATATCTACGACGACTCCGCAAGCTCGATTTACCCCTGAAAAACTAAGTTGAGCACTTGCCGTGGATACAGCTAAAACACTAAGAAGCACGATCATCATTCTACTTTTCATTTTACTTTTCCTTTGTTTTGAATCGCGACCATCGCAATTACAAAACGGAAAGTAGCAGCCGTTCAAACAAGTAGGAACTTGATATTTTTAGCGGATACGTTGAAGCGACTTAACCATAAGAAAAGACACCGTTATTTGATACGCGGTAAGTATTACATAGGAACTAAATAAATAAACTTCAATGAAATGTCTCAATTTTTTAAATTCAGGCAATTGCTTTCAAACATAAAGATGCCGTAGACCTTATCCGGTATGGCATCAGTAAGGTCTTGTTTATCTAAAAATTTAAAAAATGGAGAGTCATTCCAAATGATCAAGTATCGTCATTTCTTTGCGTGTTGTGATTCCATCAACACAAGTTTAGTTTATATCAACAGCTAAAAAATAAAAATTCTGTTAACTCATTAGAAGACAGCAAAATCAGAGCTGTGTCTATTTCACTGTTTTCAAAGAGAAAGGAGTCAGTCCACGATTAAAAAAAACAGCTTTTTATAGTTATATTTTATGAATTTAAACTGACTTCAAAACATTAAATAAAGGAAATGAAAATGAAATTATTAATCAAATCTTCGGTATTAAGTATTTTTACTACGTTGATTATGGCTTGTTCACCATCTTCAAACTCAACTTCAGATAATCCAGGTGATAGCGCTGCGCCTCAGAATCAAGAACAAAAAAGCTCTGATAAAGACATTGTTGACATTGCTGTTGGTGACAGTCGATTTTCGACTTTGGTTGCTGCCGTTTCTGCAGCTGGACTTGTTGACACTCTAAAATCGGAAGGACCCTTTACTGTTTTAGCCCCAACAAACGATGCTTTTGCAAAACTGCCTGCAGGAACAATCGAGTTTTTGTTAGAGCCAGCGAACAAACAAGCTTTGACCAATATTCTTTTATATCACGTTCTTGCTTTAAAAGCTGATTCGGGAATTGTAAAATCCCTGGTCAATCAAGCAGCGACAACTGTCTTAGGCAAAGATATAAAGCTTACTCAAGCAGGAAGTGACTTATTCATCAATGATTCGAAAGTCATCATCACTGATATTCAAGCTAAAAATGGGATTATCCACGTCATTGATACTGTCTTAATACCCGAGGCAGCTTCTGCACCGAAGAAACTCGATATCGTAGACACAGCTATCGCTGCCGGAAGCTTTAAGACTCTTGTTGCAGCAGTGAGTGCTGCAGGTCTAGTGGAAACATTGAGAGGCGAAGTCCCATTCACTGTGTTTGCACCAACGGACGAAGCATTTGCGAAACTCGGTAAAACTGTGGATGAGTTGTTATTACCTGAAAACAAAGAAACACTGACTCAGATTTTACTTTACCATGTTGTTGCTGGAAAAGTTTTGGCTAAAGATGCTGTTTTGTTGTCTGAAGCTCCTTCGGTTTCAGGAGCTAAACTTGCTCTGAAAGTAGAGAGCGGCAGCCTTTTTATCAATCAATCGAAAGTGATTGCAGCTGACATTGAAACTTCAAATGGTGTTATTCACGTCATTGACGCAGTTTTGATTCCTTAATCATAGTGTTCTTTTACTAAAAAAAAGGACTTTGCACTCATTGCAAAGTCCTTCGTTTAATGTCATTTCAAAGGGCCTTCGGGTAACAATCGAGATCAGCCAACTCAAGATGAAAACATTTTCTTTTTGCACTCGATTTCTTTAAATTTCCCGGCATCTCAGATTTCCAGTCCCTTATTAAATATAACTTCCAGTGCGGATTTTTTCTAAAATAATTTTTTCTGTTTTAATTGGATCTTTTGGATCAACAGAGAAAAAACTTTGCTGTTCACATCTGATTTTTTCTTTGATCAGCCATCGTAAAACATCCGCCAGCTTTCTGTTCTTTTTATCTTGAAAGAAGGGGTCGTTTTCCAAAACATCTTTTGCTTTTTTTAGTGATCTTGCTTCGGCTGGATCAGATTCTTTTACTTTGTAGCAGAAAAGATCATATTTTTTCACATCTTCAGGCAACACACCCAAAAAGCGAACTTGCGGAGCACTAAAATCAGAATTTCGAATCAAAGATGCAGCAGACCCTGCTTTTAAAGTTCGAAAAATATTTTGCAAGGTGTAGGCGTCCAGATCCCCGAAAAAATACATCGGAACATCCAGTTGATCTTCGATTAGCTTACACCACCCACGAACTCCATTCGATGGCACCCCTTGAGCACCCATCAGAATACAATTATTTCGCTTTGTGAACCCCATGGCCTGTAAAGTTCCCGCCGTACCTTCGGATTCTACAACCAAGCAAAAGTCGATTTTCTTTTTGGCTTTCAATTTCAAAGCTTGAGGTTTATTTTTCGGCTGAAATGGCGAAGTTCCCAAAGTACTTAAATCGATGGTGGCTTTCTCTCCGTCTGGCAAAGTTTCAGTGACGACCAGTTGTTTTGAATAAGTTTGTCCGCCACGATCGTTGGCAAAACAATTCAATTCTTCACGGTAGACTTGCAACAAATCACCAATAAAATCGATAATGTCATCGCTTTCAGACTGGTCTTCGAAATCCAAAGGTTTCAAATGCCCATCACCCTTGAAATAACCTTTACATAAATAATAAATTTCCCTTTTGGTATTAACTGAAGCTGTATCGATATTTCGAAGTAAAATTTCTAAAATAAAAACACAACGAGCAAGTTTCAAAACAGAAGAAACATTTAACTCTGTACGAACAACTTTATCCCCCGGAGTTAAATAACCCAACTTTGGATTATACAAACTGTTATCCAAACTGCATTTCACTGCTTCTAAAACAGGGCGCTTTGAATTTTCCAAATCCCTCAACATTTTATCTGCAAGGATTCTGGCTTCTTTTGGAATATCAATTTTTAAATCTCGAACTCGCATTAAAGACATGAAAAATTACCTCTTATGAATCAAGCGTCAGCTTGTTCTTGTTTCGATGCGCTTTTTTTATTTTTTTTTAAATCAGTTTTTTTCGGAGTATTTCTTTGATCAGCATTTTTTTCAGATTCTGCAGATTTCTGCTTGTCCATTTGCTTAGAGAGCTTGTTTTCTGCTTCTTGCAAATCTGCAACGGCTTCAGCCGAATCCCTGCCTAAAAGTTTTTTTAATCCTTCTTCAGCTTTTTTCTTTCTTGAGTCCGGCGCACCTACAATTCGCGCAAGAGTTTCAACTAAAACTGGACCGAACTGTTCAATGTGAGAAAGTTTTCTTTCCAAATCAGCTTCACGAAATTCTTTTTTAATAAACCTTGAGAGTTTTTGACCAGCCTGAATAGCAGCCCTGCGAATTTCTTCGACCAATTCTTCTGAAGCATCAATTGTTTCTTTTGAAGCATTTTTAAATTTGATAAATGGAGAAACAATAGATACTGCAAAAACGTAAGGCCCGATTGGCAAAGAATCTTTGGGTTGCATTAAACCGTAGCTTTTCCAATTCACAGATTCGATGGCATGGGTAATGGCACAGCCGGATTTATCAAATTGCAAAGGAACTCGGTTCGCAAAACGCAATAATTGAACAGGCTGATCGTTTTCTGGACCGCGATTTTTAAATCGCGCTAGTGAAATCTAAACAACCACCGGTTTGAAATCACAAATTGTAGGTTTTCTTGTCATAACGGCGAAATAATCCACTTCGCCCATACGCTGAATGCTTTTTGATAAAGCGTCTTCACCCACGGTCAAAACAGATCTTGTTGAAGGCGACATCAATTCCGTATTTTGAACTGAAGCAAACACTTTTTTAAATTCATCTTGGCTGATGGTGGTCACTGTTTTTTCCATCAAACTCTTTGGACAGCCAGCTTTAACGAAATCATTGATGGTTGAATCTGAAATTCTTGAAAAACCAGTTTTTAAGAATTTTGAAACACTGATTTTTCCAAACAAAGTCGCATGAGTAATAAACTCACCTAATTTAAAAGTATGAGGATGAGGTAGCGTCGCTTCAGGCAACTGTGGTACGTCTTCGGTCACACGCTTCACATTGACCCAGTCGCTATCCAATAATTTATATTTAATTGTCATATGTGGATTAACTAAAATTGTTCCTTCGATATAGGTCAGCAATCCACCATCACCATTCAATTGAATTCTTCCGTCGATCACAAATTCAACTCGGAGTCCGTTTGATTTATCCCAGTCCACAGATTCTTTATTTTTTACAACACCAGTATTTGATTTAATATCGACGTCAATTTGGGCTTTGACTGCTTGACGCCTGTTTTGTGTGTTACTTACAACTAGAGCACCCTTGGCATTGGGCATTTGAGCCCAAGTGGTTGCTGCAGAAATTCCAATACCTTGCTGCC
>JBKCTJ010000222.1:0-6169 GCA_046318875.1 Pseudobdellovibrionaceae bacterium
GCTTTGAATAATGTGCCTCGTGTGCCTTCGGCAAAAATCACAATTTTTGATTTTAAGATTAAACCCGCTTCGAAATTGGATTTAGGTTTGCCGTTTTTATCAAGACCCTTATCCCCTGTTCGGACTCCAACAACTTGGTCCCCTTCAAAAAGCACTTCAACAGCAGCAAAGCCAGGAAAAATATTAATGCCCTTTTGTTCACACTGGGTTGCAAGCCAGCGGTTCATTTTCGAAAGAGAAATAATATAATTTCCTTCGTTATGAAATGGCGGCGGTGTGATCGGTGATTTTAAAGCAAAATCATCCCCTAAATAGTAAAAGGCATCTTCCTTCACTTCGGACTCCAGAGGGAATCCATCGGCAAGATGGTTTGGCAGAAGCTCCTTTAATGCAGCGGGCTTTAATACTGCTCCTGAGAAACTGTGAGCTCCAATCTCTGATCCTTTTTCCAAAACGACGATCATTGGATCAGTTAAACTTGGATTCTTTAATTTCATTTCTTCAAACTTTTTTTGAACTTGCAAAGCACAGCTTAAACCTGCAGCTCCACCGCCAACGATAACAACGTCGCAGTCCATGGTTTCGCGCACGATACTTGATAAGTCAGGTCCTGATGATGTGGATGATGATGTCATAAAAATTCCTGCACCTATTGAGGTGATTCTTCGTTTGATTGATTCAGAGTGAAAACTTTACGATCGGAAGTTCGCTTGCGATCGGGTAAATAAAAACTTGTTTGCACAACAAGGAGCCCTTCTTCAGCAACCAAAGACCGCGGGACAAAATTTGCTGTAGCCTGAGCAATATTTCGGAGCTGACCCGTTGGTGCCAATTCCAAACTTTGACTTTTAGAGAGACCTTCAGAATCCACTTTCGAATCAACCTGAGGGATGTTTTGCGCAGGCATTTGAGCAAGTGCTTTGAAAGAAAAAACGGACAGAGCTAAAACGACAAAAGGGAGGCTTACCAAAAGTATTTTTTTCATTTCATTTCTCTTTTTTCCAAGATTCTTTTCCAAGATTCTTTTCTACGCTTCTTTTCTACTTTTCTTATCTCTGCGCAACGACAAGATTTTGGTCTTGCCTCATTTTCACATGAAACCTAGTTTGAAATCAACCTGCGATGATTCTTCATCGGAATCTGGGTCCGAGTTTTGACAATCTTTTGCCGATCCAGTGTGCAGAATGACAAACCCGTTCCAGATCCAGCATCGAGGAGGACCTCACCCCAAGGACTAACTACTAAAGAATGACCGTAAGTTTTCCGAGAAAAAGATCCGCTTTTATGCTCCCCGGTTTGACATGCGGAAATGATAAAAGCCTGGCTTTCAATGGCACGAGCACGATTTAATACATGCCAGTGCGCTTCCCCTGTGGTTTGCAAAAATGCAGCTGGGATCACCATGATATCCACTTGAGCTTTAGCATACAGGGAATACAGTTCAGAAAAACGGATATCATAACAAATCGACTGACCAATATTCCAATTTTCAACTTGGATGATTTCAGGCCGGGATCCATGGGAAAAAACGTCGGATTCGCGAACGGGCTTCTGATTTTCAAGCTGAATATCGAAAAGATGAATTTTTTGATAAGACGGAAACAATTGCCCCGCAGAATCAATAAACAAACTTGAGTTATACAATTGGTTTTCTATTTCAACGGGGACGGAACCTAAGTGAAGGGCAATTTTGTTCTGTTTTGACCAATCACGCAAATTTTGAAATCCACTCCAAGTTAAAGACTGAGACTTCACTTGCTCGCCTTCTTTGATCCTTAGATAAAGACAATTTTCTGGTAAAAAAACGCAGTCCACAGGATTCACATGATCCTGAAATGCTTTGGAATTCAATTGCGACATGACCCAAGTTAAATTTTGATCCCAGGAATCCACAGAATTCATCTGTAAAACCCCCGCATGGAATAGATTTTTCATTTGTTATTAGTTTGTCTCGGAAGTCGTTAACTTGGAATCAGAAACTTCACGACAAGTCCAGCCCGACACTGCCAATTTTTCTTTGACTCCGTTTGCAATTCCTTTTCCAGAACTGAACAGTCGAGTTTGCCCGATGACTTGGTCTTTGCCATTTTTGGTGTAAATGGTGTCATATTTGTCATTCACTTTGATGACTCGCAAGGTGCGAACGTTTTTTTGCAGTTTACACAGAATTAAAAATGTTTCAGCCAGGGAAGATTGAACCTTTGGTGTTTGTAGATTTTCCACCTTTGGTGACTGTAAACCTTCCACCTTTGGTGACTGTGACTTTTCCGCTTGAGGTGTGGTTTGTGCAAATATTTGAAAACCAAAAAGCATTTGGATGCTCAAAATGTAAAACAGAGCTTTTCTTGAAGCTCTGTTTTCAATGGAAGTGAATTTGACCACTCTGTTGATCATGGTTTGAACCAATCAACTAAGTCGTTTTCGAAGCTGTTTTTGGTTTAGCTTTCTTAGCCTTTGCTTCTTTAGTTGTCGCAAGGGGCTTTACGTTTGAATAATCGATGAACCCTTCTTTTTGCAGAAGACCGTCTTTTTTATCAAAATGCGTTTGCATACGAACGCCTTGAATTTTCAATTTCATTTCTTTAGGTAGAACTTCAAGAACAGTTCCTTTTTTACCTTTATCTGCGCCTGCAATGATTTGAACTTGCTCGCCTTTTTTGATTTTTAACTTGATCGTTTTTGATTTCATCACGGACTCCGATTATTCCTAGGATTATGCTTTAACTGTTTTGCTCTTCATTTTTGCCAAGATACGACTTCGAACTGCTAAAGCCCGTTTTGACATCGCTCCTATTTCAAGGGAAAGAATATAAGGATCGATTCCACCATTGTGTTCCATTGAACGCATCGTTGATGCTGCCATATTCAATCGAACCATTTGATTCAGTGCTTTACTGAAGATGCGCTTCTTTTGGATATTAGGTTGCGCCTTATACTTCGTCTTTATGTTCGAGTGACTCACTAGATTTTTTACAACTGGCTTCTTACCGGTCAATTCACACTGGCTCATAAACTCCCTCTTTCGAAAGGATGAAAATATTGAACTCAACCTTGAAAAGCAATCAAATTTGTTGTGTTGCTCTCACTTTTTTCGTTTTTTTCATTGCATCCCCCTTCTTTTTTGAATAATGATAACGGTTTCGATTCGAGGTAAATATGAAAAAATCATCTAAAATGAAATATCGTTCAGAGTTTTCTGGCGACACACTGTTTGACTTTAAAGATCCCGTTTCTTTGGCTCGATTTATCGGTGACGGTGGAAAAATCACCCCAGCTCGTATTTCTAAACTGAGCCTGTCTCAACAAAGACAAGTCAACGAAGCAGTCAAGAAAGCAAGAAGCCTTGCTCTTTTACCAACAGGAATGGAAGCCTATGATAATGCTCACCGCCCTGAGACTATTTCTCCGGTTCCTTTTGATTTGAACTAAGTTTAGTTTTTAATCGCATTCAACTGCGGTTCAAATTGGATATGTTCACAGGAAAGCCCACACCAAGTGGGCTTTTTTTCATTCAAAAATTGAAATGGGAATCAATCCCCTCGTCGGTTTGCCAAAAAGCTAGTCACAAAACATGAAAATGCCGTAAGAAAATAACTGTAATTCGAATACTGATGGAATTTTGCCATGGTTAGACCTAAAATCATCGGTGGATTGAAGGCATCAATGGGCGAAGCAATAAAATTCAAATACAAAATTGGTACCGCAAACAGAATCAAAAACTGCAGATGAGCAATATAAAATAAGATCTTTTTCAAATAATCACCGAATCGAAACTCTAGAATTAGAAATGCGGTCGGAACGAGGATAAACATTCCCGTTGCGATCATACTGGCAGTCTTGCGGTCCAAATTTCGGAACAACAGAACAACTAAAACAACCACGAAAGCTTCAACCAAACCATAGACTCGAAAACGCACGCATGATCTCATCCCTAGGATTTTTAATCTGAATTCAAAGATATTCAACCACTGATCTGACCGTGAGATGCAATATGCTCACTCTAAACGCATAAACATCCGTCCTTCGATTTGCAATGAGCTCAATGCGCTATCAAAGGGAGGGCAAATGAACCAAGATCAACATGATCTCAATCAACTTCTTCAATCGAACTTAAAAACCTACGGATTAAATCCCTATGATTGGGCTATTTTTCCCGAGGATCAATCCACCTATGTGGTGGAATCTTTAGAAGACCCAGAATTTTCGTTCTGGGCCGAACTTGATTTGAAGAGAAATTATTTCCAGCTCGAGTTACGCAGTCTTTAGTTTTTTAAACATTTTTAAATCAAAAATAATTACAGGGAATCCGAAATAAACTGCGCTGAGCTTTTTGTTCAGCGCTCATCTGCAATTCTTTTCCTGAAACTTTGGATGGCAGAGATCCAATCATACCCCATTTGAATTCGTCAAATTTCTCTTCGCCCATAATTTTTTTCAAACCACCCTGCACATCGCAAAAAGTTGAAAGTTCATAATCTTTCAACCACCCTTGAATATCAGTCAGATTTTCTGTTGCCGGACCATCACCCCAGGAGAAGAAAAGCAAAAGTCGCAGACTTTCTCGCAAAGAATTATACAGCGGCTTTACATTTTGAAATTCTGCATAACAAGCTTCATCCGTTGATTGAATGTAGGTGAGGATTCTGCGAACGACTTCGAAATATTGATAGCACGCTCCCGAACTAGCACCTTCTCGACATTGAGCTAAATGACTGCTCATCCGCGGGGGAGCGGTTTGAGTTGCTCGAGCTGCCCTGACTTTATAGGGATATAAATCACCGACAAATTGTGCTTGGAAATTAGCAATTTGTGGATCACAGACTGAAGCGATGGGTTCGTAAAACACAACGCCGATGATTCCTGCGATTAAAAGAGCAAAAACTGTGACCCCTTTAGGCAAGTTACGGAAAAAATCACTCATAGAACCTCTGAAATTAATTTTTGCGTCGAGACTTCACGAAGTCAAATTGACGTATGCAATTTTATTCTTTATTCTCATAGCTTCGTTCGGGGAGTAGCGCAGTCTGGTAGCGCATCTGGTTTGGGACCAGAGGGTCGCAGGTTCGAATCCTGTCTCCCCGACCAATTTTGCCCGTGGCAAAATTGGCAACAATTGAAAATCGAAAATAGAATGGATCAAAATTTGACGAGATTGAAATGATTGAGTTTTTCTTAAGTTAAGGCCGCATCTTTCCGGCGGGTGGTTTTTTTGGGTATTTCAGTATCAGAACTTGAAAAATCTCTTCTTTCTCTTGAAGAAGCAATGCAGCTGATGAAGCAATCAAATCTTCAAGACAAAGCTGTTCAAAAAGCCTTACGAGACGCCTGCATTCAAAGATTCGAATACTGTGTTGAACTCTCCTGGAAAACCACTTTGAAAGTACTTGGTTCAACGACCGCTGCGGCAAAACCGGCTGTGCGTGAGATGGCGCGAAACAATCTGATTCAGTCGCCAGATTTATGGCTCACATTTATTGATTCACGAAATGAAACGTCTCATGCCTACGACGAAGACGTGGCTCAAAAAGTTTTTACAAATATTCGCGTTTTCATTCCTCATGCGAAAGATCTACTGGTCGCCATTAAGAGACTACCGTGAAGTTTGGTTTGCAAGATCGAGACTTCGAGATTCTGAAACAGCTTCTGATCTCCCCCTTGAAGTCAAAACACGCAAAACTTTTTGTCTTCGGCTCGCGCGCACGGAACAAACATCATCCATTTTCTGATTTGGATCTTTTTTATGTTGAAGATGATCGAAATCCGATTTCAAGCATCGAAATTTCCAACATCCGCGAAAACCTTGAGAATTCGAATTTGCCAATTAAAATTGATCTTGTAAACTGGGTTGATTTAGCAGAATCCTATAAACCTTCAGCCGATCATGACAAAATCGAAATTTAAATACCCAACAGCGCTTTTCAATGAACCCAGGGTCTTCCTATTACTGAAATATTCGACCCTTTGGCTGTCAAATTTTCGTCATCGATATTGGAAAAAGGGGTTTCAGGAAATATAGTCTCACGTTATTGACAAGTTATAACTGTGACTTTGGCACAATTGTAACTTGAACAAAAATATATGCTCTTTAAGCTTCCGTCTTCATCAAGCTTAGCTAATCGAGTATCAAATGAATAAATCAGTTCGCCAATGATGCCAGACTGATAGCCGT
>JBKCTJ010000223.1:0-2692 GCA_046318875.1 Pseudobdellovibrionaceae bacterium
TTAGAGGAATGCTTTAAGTAAAAAAAACCGCGTTTTTGAATATTTTCAGATGAACAATGAGAGCAAAGAGTCATTGTGAGCATGAGGGTGCAAAAATCAAATTAGCATAGATTTCAAAGCACTTAAAAACAAGGAGTCTTAAGATCCGAAATCCAGTTCTGAACATGCCATTTTGCACACACGCAAAAGAGGCAGTTTCTAAAAAGTAAGTCAGTCAATTGAACTCAATTATGCTAAATTCGAATACTGCGAATGACTTTGACAATTTCCATAAAGCTTTTCGATTTGACATGATCGACTCGGTAAACTAAACAAATTTTGTCTTTGAATGAACTCAATTCATTGATTCTGTGGAGTTTTTTTTGCGATTGCGCTGCAACTCGCGAAGGCAAAATCGCAGCACCCACCCCAGCTTGAGCCAGAGACAAAATGACTTCCAAATTCGTAGATTGAATATTTCTTCTAAACATTCTAGCAGGAACTTTATTGATCAGAACTTGGGTCTGATGTAACTCGGGTTGATAAATCAATGTCTCATCTTTTTTTTGAGAATGACTGGTCCAAAAACAAACTTCGTCTTCCGCCAATTGATGAATGATCAAATCTGGGTGGCGCACTGGATTCACCACCAAGGCAAATTCAAGCTCACCACTGATGACTTGTTCAAGCATGATTCGAGACAAATCATGAGCTAAGTGAATTTCTATTTCTGGAAAATCAGAATAAATTTTCCCTAGAATTTGATCCAAACTGTAAATTCCAACCGAAGGATGGCAGCCCAAACAAAATCTGACAATCAGGTCAGTTTCTGTCTTTTTTGTTTCCGAGACTACAGTTTGCCACTGTTGTAATAACAGATTGGTGTTTTTCAAAAGTTTTTCACCGGCGGGAGTTAAAGAAAGCCCCCGACTCCGGCGGAAAAATATCTTAGCTTGAAGTTGGTCTTCGAGCCTAGCAACGGAGAGACTCAAAGTGGGCTGACTAATCCCTAAGCGCTCGGCCGCCCGAGATAGATTTAAAACAGATGCAATTTCTTGAAAGTACCTTAAATCATTCCCCGAGGGTATTTCATTATTTTTAATTATGGGCATCTCCATACCTATTTATTAATACTATACCTACATACCACGAAATAACTTAAAAAACACATTTTTAGGTCAAAGGAGCTATAAGAATTTTAGATATTTAAATGCAAGAAAGTTATTTCAACCAGTAATTCAAAATCGCTTCGACATCAGCATGGCAACTTCCACAGGCAGTACTTGCCGTTGTTGTTCTTTGCAAGGCCCCGACGCTATGAGAGCCATTCAAAATATTTTCTTCAATCATCTCCTTGCTAATATTTCGACAATGACAGACTTCGGAATCTGCATAAGGGTGCTTTTTTTCATTTAACTGGAAAATGAGTTTTTTAATCAATAGATCGGCGTGGGATACACCAGTTATTTTCCAACTTTTGATTTCAATACCTTGATCTGAAATCAATTGCTGAATCTTTTCTTTCAGCGAGTGACAGCCCTCTACAATCAGATGGACTTGTCCTTGACGATCCACTAATCGCAGTTTGTCTCGATTTTTTAATTCAACTTGGGCGACGATTTTTTCTGTTTCTGAATCCACAAGGAAAAGTCTATCAGAACTTCATTTCAGAAATGAAACTCCTTCTGAAATCAAAGATCTTTTGCACATCTGACTTCACCCAAAGTCCAGCTGTTAACCATCCTAAATAACCCATCGGCAACTTGTATCTCACGGTGTCAGTCATTAATGTGCCCCCGGCCATAGGTTCAAAGGTGTGAGTGTGATGCCATAATTGATAAGGTCCTTTTAACTGAGTGTCCACAAATCGAGTTCCTGGCTCCCAATCTTCAATCAGGGTCCGCCAGGACAGTGGAACTCCGTGCAATTTCAATTTGTAGTCAATTAAGGTCCCTTTTTCCACTTGGGGCGTTGATATTCGCAAAACGTTAAAATTCAAAGATTTTGGTGTGATTTGTTCTAAATTTTTAGCGTCAGCAAAAAAAGGAAATACTTCCCTTGGTGTGGCTGGTATAAATTGCTCAGCCACTAAAAGATCTTCGCCCTTTTTCCAATAAGAGCAAAGCTCATCAAAAGCTGCTTCCAAAGAAAGAAATTGAAACTTGTAACCTGACCTCAAAATTGTTTCGCAAGAAACTTTTTGCGAGGAAAGCAGAACTGCTGAAAGCTCACCGTAAAGCAGGTTGAGAGCAAACTTTGGTACCCTCAAACCCAAAGGCCTATTTAAACTTTTTGCTAACAACTCACTGAGCTTTTGATTGGTTGCAGGTTCGGGTGCAACGAAATTTATGGCGCCTTTCACATCTTTATTTTCTAAACAAAAATGAAAGAGCCCCAAGATATCTTCAATATGAATCCAACTCATCCATTGTCTGCCATGCGAAAGGGCCCCGCCAACTCCCACACGAAAAGGATAAGCCATTTGCGGCAATGCCCCGCCTTCTCGGGCAAGAACAATTCCTATGCGAGCAGCAACGATGCGAGTTGCGGGAAACTTGTTTTGCATTTTGAAAATTTCATTCTCCCACTGGACACAAACATCGGGCAAGAATCCTTTTCCTGGAGCACTGTTTTCCGTCAAATTTTCTTCGCCCTGATCACCATAGAATCCAATTGCGGAAGCAGAGACAAAAACTTCGGGAGCATGCCCCAG
>JBKCTJ010000224.1:0-21470 GCA_046318875.1 Pseudobdellovibrionaceae bacterium
GCCCAAAGATTATCTTGCCCATGGCTTTCAACAGGAGCCTTTTATCGAGGATTAGCTTATGTGGCTCTTCAAAAGAAAATTTCCTTTGATGACATCAAAGCCCTGACGATTTTAGCAGATTCGAAAGAGTGGAAAGTGCAAGTTTCTCACGAGAGAACAAAAGTTTTTTATAAGGAGTATGATGTCACAGATGCGATTTCCGCAGAAGATGTGGGAAATTGCGCAAGTCAAATTTCCAAACACCCCGAGGTTCGTAAGGCCCTTTTGGCACAGCAAAGAAAGTTTGCTCTTTCTGCTGCAGGCCTAGTTGCTGAAGGCCGTGACTGTGGCACGGTGATTTTCCCCGATGCCGAAGCGAAAATCTACTTAACGGCATCCAGTGATCGTCGCGCAGAGCGACGGGCCCATGAAAAGGGCGCAGAAGTTTCTGAAATTAAAGCTGCTCAAAAGGATCGCGATGATCAAGACACCACTCGGAAAACCGCACCACTGCAAGCTGCTACAGACGCATTTTTGTTGGAT
The DNA here is from genome assembly GCA_046318875.1 of Pseudobdellovibrionaceae bacterium. Taxonomy (GTDB): domain Bacteria; phylum Bdellovibrionota; class Bdellovibrionia; order Bdellovibrionales; family Bdellovibrionaceae; genus JBKCTJ01. Next base: position 523 of record JBKCTJ010000224.1, read on the forward strand.
TCCACAGAAATGTCCCTTGCTGAAGCTGTCAGCCAGATTGAAAACTTTGTCAGATCTAGGATCTGAGTTCAAAATTGAAGCTATGAAACTGGCTTAAAGGATCATTTCTTTTGACTTTTTTGCGCCATTTCGGGAAAACGAAGAACACAATTGGACCGAGTACCCCATCGAGGGCTCTTTCCTGAGGAGGAAACAAATTATTTATATGACAAAACAACTCAACCGTAGGGAACAAGAAAAGCAAAAGCTCTTGGCGATGTTAGACCAAGAGGACGCAAGTGTGCCGCACAACCCGGGTGGCGAAGAACGAATGATCTCGACTGATTTTGATAAAATGTACGAAGCATCGTTAAAGGATCAAGATTTCAAAGTCGGCGATGTCGTCTCTGGAACAGTGGTCGAAGTTCAATCTGATTATGTTCTTGTTGATATCAATTACAAATCTGAAGGTTTGATTCCAATCAACGAATTCAGAGTTGTGGATGGCGTACGTGACGTAAAGCCTGGTGATAAAGTTGAAGTGTTAATTGATCGTATTGAAAATGAAAACGGAATGATCCAACTTTCGAAAGATAAAGCAGACATGCTCCGTGCATGGACAGATATTTCTAAAGCTGCTGAAAACGAAGAAGTCATTGAAGGAACAGTTATTTCGAAAGTGAAAGGCGGATTACAAGTTGATATTGGCGTAAAAGCATTTTTACCTGGATCTCAAATTGATTTACGACCTGTTCGAAATATGGACGTCTACATCGGTAAAAAATACCGATTCAAAGTTATTAAATTCAATAAAAAACGTGGCAACATCGTTCTTTCACGACGAGCTCTTCTTGAAGAAGAACGCGACAGTTTGAGAAATCAAACTTTGGATACCATGAAAGAAGGCAGTATCGTGACTGGTCTTGTGAAAAACATTACCGATTACGGTGCATTCATCGATTTGGGTGGTATGGACGGATTGCTACACATCACTGACATGAGCTGGGGACGGGTAAAGCACCCATCTGAAATGTTGAATGTGGGCGATGAAGTTCAAGTAAAGATCTTGAAATATGACCAAGAAAAAGAACGCGTCAGTCTTGGGATCAAACAACTGAGCCCAGATCCTTGGGATACAGTTCGTGATCAGTATCCATTGGGTCGAAAACTCAAAGGAAAAATTGTATCATTAGCTGATTACGGAGCATTTGTTGAATTGGATGAAGGTGTTGAAGGCTTGATCCATGTTTCAGAAATGAGCTGGACTAAAAAAGTAAAACATCCATCACAACTTGTTCAGCCTGAACAAACAGTTGATGTTGTTGTTCTTGAAGTGAATTCTGACGATCGTCGAATCAGTTTGGGCATGAAGCAACTGATGACAAATCCATGGGTTGAAATGAAGGATACTTATCCTCCAGGAACAATTATCGAAGGCGAAATTAAGTCTGTCACTGATTTCGGAGTCTTCATCGGAATCGAAGAAGGCATTGATGGTTTAGTTCACATTTCAGATTTCTCTTGGACAAAACGAGTGAATCATCCAAGTGAAATGTTTGCGAAAGCTCAAAAAGTTCGCGCTGTTGTTTTGGGAGTTGACATTGAAAATGAGCGTTTCAGTTTGGGTGTTAAACAACTTGAATCTGACCCTTGGTCAAACATCGATACAAAATACGGAATCGGAACTCAGCATGATGTGAAAGTAACTAAAGTCGCTGACTTTGGTGCTTTTGTTGAGCTTGAGTCTGATATTGAAGGTTTAATCCACGTTTCTGAGTTATCGACTGAAAAAGTAGCAAGTGTTGCTGACTTTGTTAGACCAGGCGATATGTTGAAAGCGGAAGTTATTTCCATTGATGTTGAAGCTCGAAAAATCGGATTGTCTTCGAAACTTGTGAAGTTGAGAGAACAAAAAGGTGATGTTGATGATTATGTTAAAAAATCTCAAGGGGCTAAAACAACTATTGGTGATCTTTTTGCTGATCAGTTGAAGGGTTTGAAGCCAGACAATAAGTAGTTATTTCTATATTACAAAGTAGACGGGGCTCGGTTGTTTGACCGGGCCCTTTTTTTTTGCTTTTTCCGCGGGGGGAAGGGAATGGGTGTTTGGAGAAGAGGAGCGCAGAGTTCTCCTTTCAGCCCAAACGCGCCCATCGTGGGTTCCTGGCGGAAGGGGCCATTCATGGCCCGGCCAGAGGATTGTTCTGCAAGGAGAACTCTGCGCTCCTCTTCTCCAAACACCCATTCCTCAGCGAGTAAAACGAAAAAAAAAAGGACCCGGTCAAATAACCTTCAGACCTTTTACGAGGGTTTAAAAAGAAAACTTCATGATCCGATGTTTCCGTTAAATTAAAAGATGACTTCGTTGAATAGGATTCAAACAAAGTCATTGGTTTTGAGATGAACTTTGGAGTGTGAGTGTATCTTTCCTTTGAAAAAACAGGACGCCATCCATGGCTCGCTGCTTCGGCCTGTGGCCGAGGTCCTTCCAGGATCCGCAGAGCCTGTTTTTTCAAAGGAAAGATACACTCACACTCCAAACGCGTTTAACTCAAAGCCAAAGACGCTGCTGCAAGCACATTTAAAGAATGCAGTTTCTAGGTTTTTGCAAAAAAAAAGACCAGCTGGGGGGCTGGTCTTTTTTAAATAAATTTTTATATTTGTTTTGTTTAGAAACAACTAGTACTTAGTTGCCACCGCTGTTTTGGTTGTTTTCGTAGCAGCTGCAAGTGTAAGCTTTGTAACCCCAGTCATATGTAACGCCAACTTGTAAGTGTTGGTTAATAGGGTTGCTGAAAGCTGAGCAATAAGCTCCAGCTTGTTGAGCTGTTGGGAAACGCTTCATCAAAATTGGACTAGCGCAGCTAGAAACATAAGCTGATGTCGCTTTTGGAGCTTGTGAATTGCAAGGACCAGTGTAAACGATTTCAGAATTTTCTCCGTTGTTGATGACAACTGCGTTAGCGCATCCGCCAACTACTGTTGTTAGACCACCAGCAGCAATTACTTCTTCAGTTCCCCAGCTTCCGCCGTCAGCAAGAGCAATTGAACTTACCAATACCAATGCAGTAACCATTAACTTTTTCATGTGTTCTCCTTAAAGGGCATGTTTGTAGTCAGAAAAATCTGACAGTTATTTTGTTGATGGGCTAGGTGTGCGTGAATTCAGAATTTTGGTCAAATCAAAAAATTGTTTGGCTGTCACGATAGTGGATTTGAGATTTGAAAGTCCGTCACGGTGAACGTCTTTTATTTATTCTTTGTGCGCAGCATTTGATCAAGAGCTGTTAAGAAGAAAAAGTGAATATCTCCAAAGGACTTGGGATCGTTCCAAACTTTGGCCATCTTTAGGATGGCTTCGCGCTGAATGTGAATCAATTCTAAGTAAGCAGTTTCATTAATTGTTTCATCAACAATCATAAATAAATTTGAATGATTTGATTTTGCAGCATCAACATCAATTAAATCTGCAGTAGTTTTAAAATTTTCAACAAAACGATTTTTAGGAAGTAAATAACTTTGATCCTTAACAAGGTAATGGTCTTGTTGATGAATTAAAATATGATTCTCGACAAAATAATTCAAAGCGCTTAATCCCAATTCTCCTGCAATTTGTTTTACTTGAGGGCCAGAGACCCCCCCGCGATGACTAGCTAATGTGTAAACTAAATAGCGAATTTTATCTTTCAGAGCATGATCTAGGAAATCGGAGGAATGCGGGGTACCCAAGTTTTGACCGGTCTGCAAAAATTCATATTTTTCTAGAATAAATTTTTTAAGTGGACCATCAATTTTTTGAAGGAGCTGCTGAATACTCGAAACATGATTAATAAACAAAAGCAGCGTGACGACATTGGCAGGATCCGGAAGAGTTTTTGTTTTTTGATGAAACATCCTCCGTAGGGTGGATTCAGCGAGACCGCACTTTTTTGCAAGGTTTGCGATGGTCGTTTTTGGATGATGATCCATATAATGTTGAATTGCTCCAACAAGGGCTTCGTTCACTGATGATTCAAAAAAAGGCTTATTATCCGCCGCCATGACGGTTTCTTTTCGGAAGTGTCGCGTTATAGCTGTAGCCTAATGTGCTGAAATATGACACAAAAGTCGAGAACAACTAAAGACCACGAACCAAAGTGAGACACCATGAGAAAACAATTTTTACTTTTCGTTTTAGGATTCTTTTTTTCTAATCTGATGTTTGCAGGGTTTTCCTTTGCTCAGCCCTACTGTTCCAGTCAAAATATTCAGACTACGGTATTGCAGGGTTGGGATACGAAGTCCTTTGTAGCGAATAATCCTCCTGTTTCATGGCCTGTCGTTTATTTTCAGGCACCAGGTATTGTTCGAAGCATGGGTTTAGGAATTGAAAAACTTTGTGCTACGGAAACTGAAGTTCGTACCATCGTGCCAGAACCTGTTTGTTATGATCCTGATTCTACTTGGAGTGGTGAAACTAGTTCTGATCCAAATGGGTTTTGCTTCAATTCAAAGAAAATCATTTTGTCCCGTCCTCGTTACACACAGCAAAACGGTGTTTATGCCGAGGTTACTCCAGTCTCCTATGTTGTTTTTTCGCGTAAATTATATTTTGCGCAACAAAATTTTGGAGCGATCAGTTCTAAGATTATCCCTGTTGGAACTCAGGGTAATTTCTTAGGAAGCAACGAATGTTTGCAATATCAGTTCAACCTTCAGGCATGTAAGTAATTATTGATTTTTCATTCCCCTGAGAACACCATGAGGATGCCTGTGGAGGAATCATGGTGAAGAGCGGATGGCAAAAACTGATCGTAGTCGTTTTAATTTTTATTGGTATCGCCAGTGCAGTGAATTGGATTGCCCAGCGAACGGGTGATTCTGGCTCTGAGGAAAAACCAATGATTACGAAAAATGCAATTCTGCATATGGAATTGGATTCGCCGATTTGGAATGGAAAGCGATTTCTTAAAAATCTAAAAAAATACCGTGAGGACGATAAAATCAAAGCGATTTTGATTGAAATCAATTCTCCGGGCGGAGCAGTTGGACCTTCACAAGAATTGTTTAGCGAAATCAAACGAACTAAAGAAGAATTTAAAAAACCAATTATTTGTGTCAGCACTGGATTGATTGCAAGTGGCGCATATTATGCTGCAGCGGCTTGTGACAAATTAGTTGTCTCCTCGGGAGCCCTTGTTGGATCCATCGGGGTGATCATGGAGTTTGCCAATTTGGAAAGACTTTATGATTGGGCAAAGGTTTCTCGCTATTCCATCACTTCAGGAAAATTTAAAGATTCAGGCGCTGAATACAGATCCATGCGAGAAGATGAACGAGCTTTGTTTCAAGAGATGATTGATGAAGTTTATTTGCAGTTTAGAACTGCAGTGCAAGAGTCGCGAAAATTGTCTGAAGAAAAAATGAAAGAGTACGCTGATGGCCGAGTTTTCACTGGAGCAAAAGCGGTAGAAGTCGGTTTTGCAGATTCTGTAGGTGGATTTGAAGATGCAGTAAAAATTGCGGCCGAAGCAGCCGGCTTAGAAAAAGATGATTATGATGTCATGGAAATTCCAAAGAAAAAAAGAAGCATTTGGGACCTGGGTCAGCCGAATGATGACGATAATGTGAACTCAATGAACTCTCGAATGAGCACAGCAGATGTTGTCTTACAGCAACTTGGTGGTGCAAAAGTCAGTCTGTCGGATATGCGAAAATTAATGGGAGTGCAAAATTTGAATCAGCCGCTTTATTTAATGCCGGGTTATTGGCAAGAATAGTCGTGGCTAAGAAAAAAATAAAAGCTACAGTGTCACAATCTGCAGCTTCCAAAAAATCTCGATCTAAAGCAACCGCGGTAAAAAAAGCTAGCAATGTTTCTGCGAATTCTCCATCAAAGGGTAAAATCCTTTTGGACGATCAGATCTGGCCAATGGAAAAAGATATTTTCTTCAGACCAGATCGTTATAAATACGTTCGAAAAATCATTGCTCCTAAAGGCTGTGTTTTTTGTTCAGCGGCTTCTCTTGCTGTGAAGTTTGAAACACTCTGTTTGCACAAATCAAAACATTCCATGATTGTTCTGAATAAATACCCCTACAACAGTGGGCATCTTTTGATTTTGCCTTTGCGACACTGTGGAGATTTTTTGGCTCTGGAGCCCGAGGAGTATGCAGACTTGCATTTGACTTTGCGTTTGGCCATGGAGGCTTGTAAAGCGATTTATCAGCCCCTGGGTTTTAATGTGGGAATGAATCACGGCGCCGTTGCTGGTGCTGGAATTCCAGATCATCTCCATTACCATTTGGTCCCCCGCTGGGCCGGTGATTTGAACTTCTTTCCGCTGATTGCAGAGACTAAAGTCGTGATTGAGAGTTTAGAACAATCTTACGCTCGATACAGCGAGTATTTTCAGTCAATCTAGAGGGGATTGCACTCAACTGAGGGCGAGCTCGCAAAAAAAGGTGATTAAAATGAACCGATCGCAAATGGGAACTCCGCAGTTTGGATTGTCGATGACCAAAGGGGTCAAGTGGCTTTTGATTATTCAAGTCGCCATTTGGTTTTTTGGACAAGTGGTGATGGACCGGGTGGCGCCACAGTTTTCCTTGGTGGAATATTTTGCCCTGAAGCCAGGGGAAGTTTTATATCAAGGTCATATCTGGCAGCTGTTGACCTATTTGTTTTTTCATTCTACGTCCGGAATAACACACATTTTGTTTAATGGATTGATGCTTTGGTTTTTTGGCTCCGAACTGGAAGAACGCTGGGGACTTCGAAAATTTCTTGGATATTATTTCGGAACGGGAGTTGGTGCGGCGGTTCTGTATTGCATCGGGATTGCTTTGTATTCGGCATTGAGTGGTTCTCAGTTTCAGTTGATCGTTCCAGTGATTGGAGCGTCTGGGGCTATATTTGGGTTGTTGCTCGCACAGGGGATTTTGTTCGGCGAGAGAATCATTTATTTTTTCATGATCTTTCCAATGAAAACAAAATTTTTTGTGATGATCATGGGTTTTATCCAGTTGGCTTCGCTGCTGACCACAGGTTTCCGGGGAGATGTGGCCTATTTGGCTCATTTAGGTGGAATCGCATCGGGATTTATCTATTTAAGGTTTTGGGCTTACTTGTCAGCGATGCAAAAACAGAGTCGTTTTAAGAAGAAATCAAATTTAAAACTGATCATCAATAATGAAGATGATTCTAAAGATAAAAAACCTAAGTATTGGAATTGATCCTGCTGTTTCCCTGAAAGTAAAAGTCATTTTTGAGTGCACTAATCTTCGGCAAAATTTGAATTTGCCATTTGATCCTTGAGTTTATGCATTTTATTCCATATGACTATGAGCGTGATTCAAAGGAGATGTTTGTGACTCTTGATAAAGCGACAAAAAATATGTTGTTCGATATCCGTTTGATGGAAAGAAATTTGAAAAACGGTTCAATTACCCAAAAAGAATACCAAGAATTTTTGAAAACTCTTCCGGATTGTTCTGCAAATATTGATATTGTGAATTTAGGTCCAAGCCTTGATTCTAAAGCGAATCAGCCCCATTAAAAACCATTTCTAATTGTGAGGCTCGCTTTTTTGTTCGAGCCTCGCTTGGCCTAGGACTTGCCCATCTTCTTTGGATGGAGTCCACTCTTCCCGCACAATTCTATGATTTTTATTTTTGTCGATAGTGACATACAAAGTTTTCACACCGTAATCCGTATGTTGATTTGACGTGTATTTTTGCAGTGTCTTAATGATCAGTTGGTTTCGATGAAGCAATAAAAATGGCTGAGATAAATCAACTTTGATGAAATCATATTTGTTTTTCAAATTTGTTTTATGAGCCACCCAACTTTTATAATCAAAACCTGGAGCTTTGAATCGTTCATCATAAAAAGAAAGATATTTATCTAGGTCTTTCTTTTCCCATGCTGACGCCCAAGTTGTTAACCAGTCACGATATTCCTGTGTGCGCTTGGTGTGCTCTTCCGCAGAAACATAATCGACATTATCAAAAATAACGATCGGCGTTTCTTTGAGCTTGATGTATTTTTCTAGTTTTTCGATGACGTTATTTCGAACGACAACACAGCCCCTGGATCCACGAGTTAATGGCACAGTGTCTGGAATCGCGTGGAGCCAAATGCCATCTCCAGTTTTCTTTTCCAGGGTGTCGAAAAAATTTGGATAATTCGTTGTGAACGCTTGAAGTCCGTAGGTCTCGAAGGGAATTTTAGGAGCTTTAATATTGCTTTGTAGAAAGTAAATTCCTTCAGGAGTTTTATGGTCATCCCTTTTGGTTTTATTACCGTCGTTTTTGCCAATGTCTGCATCGAACTCTTCGGTTAGCTTGATCGTGGAACCCTGACGTTCGTAAACAAATAGTTTACGTTGATCTTTGTCGACTAAGAGCACGTATTTTGAAAAAGAATCAGTTTCAGATATTTGAAGCAAGTTTGCAGGTAAGTTTCCAGGTAAGGATACAGAATTGGTCGCAGGTGTTCCGTTTTCAGATTGAGCCATAAGGATCAGGGGGAATAAGGAAATTCCATGAACTGAAAAGAACAGAATTGTGGTTAATATCTTCATAACAAACCTACTTGCACTTTGTCTTTGTTTGTTTCTCTTCGGACGACTCAAATAAAAACAAAAGTTCCCAGCCTAGATAATAATTGCTAGCGTCTCAAAATAATTCACTAAATTCAAGACGTTCATCTTAAGACAAATGTCTAACTCGCCGATAGTCATTAAAAGGGTGGCGTTATGGCAGATAAAAAAATAGATGATGTAAACTCGGTAGACACGGCTAAAGCCGCTGGCAAAGCAGCAATGATCTTGCAAATAGTCTTTGTGGCAGTCAATATCTCAGTTACGGGCTTTGGAGCATATATGGTTTATGCCTCAACCATCGGCTGGACGAACCCCAAAATCACTCAACAGGCTTTAGAAAGTGACCTGAGTGAAATCGCACTCAACGAACCTCTCATCTACACCATGGATAAATTAACAGTGAATTTGGGAGGCGAGCCTCGAAGAACAATTCGGATCGAAATCAATTTGGAAATGATTGGCAAAGAAGGATTTGAAGAAGTGATTAATACGGAAAACCGAGCTAAGGCAAGGGATCGCATCGTCCGTTTATTAAATGAAAAAAGTTTAGCTGAGCTTGAATCTATTCAAGGCAAGCTTTTTTTGAAAGACAAAATCGCATCGGAAATCAATTCCATTGTCAGTAAAGGCGTTGTTAAAGATGTGTTTTTTACTGACTTTGTGGTTCAGTAATTTTATTGACCTTTTTCTTGAGTCGACATGGCTTGATAAAGTGTTTCAATCAACGTTTTGTGTTCTGCAGTTTTCTTGAAATAATAAACGATATCTATTTCATAGTGAAAATCTTGAACGTGGGTGTGGATCAGGCGCCCGCTTCGTACTTGTTTTTTTACTGAGTGTGCAGGCAGGAATCCCCATCCAAGGCCCGCTTCTATAACTCGTTTTAATGTTCCCACATTTGTGGATTCAAAAACAGTGTTCAATTTCGTGTTTTTTTCCTGCAGCAATCGAGAGAGCTCTTTTTGGAAACCTGGATACTCTGTTGCAAAGCTCACATATGGAAAGCTTGCTAATTCTGCCAAATTAATTTGGCGTGGAATTTCTGAATCTTTTCCATTTCCCACAAGCCACATTTCTTCTTTCAACACAAATCGCTTCTCTGTGTCTTCCAAAATTTTATCAAACTCTTTTTTCACTTCGGGAAGGATCACAGCATCGATTTGGTTTTTTAAAAATTGTTCGACTAATTGTTCGCCGTGGTCGTAGTGAACTTTTAAATGTAATCCTGGATTGTATCGTAAAAGTCGGGACACAACGGGACTCATGATTTGTAAGCCAATGGAATTCAGTGTTGCGATTTTGATATCGCCCTTTAACTTTGAACCCATGGATTTAACAGCAATTTCTGCTTGCTGGGATTGAAGCAGAATCTTTTTTGCATGGTCATACAGGATTTCACCATGAGCTGTGGCTTTGATTTGACGAACTCCTCTGACAAGAAGTTCTACACCCAAGTCTTCTTCTAAATTTCTAATCTGTTGGCTCACGGCGGGTTGAGTGAGATAAAGTTTGTCAGCAGCGGCTGTCATGCTGCCTTCGCTGATTACAGTGACGAAAGTCTGAATTTGATGAAGGTTCAACATGAGATTTACTCCTGATATCCGTTGATCATAAAAGAAATTAATCTATAATGTAAACGGAATCGTACGTACGAGGAGATTTAAAAAACATGATGAATAATTCGAGTGACCAATCGTTGAAGTATTATCCGTCGTTGAACTTGAAATTGGGTTTAATTTCCGTGGTTTGCCTGATGCTGGGCTCACTTGTCGTTTTTCCAATGAAAGCCCACGCAAAGCTTTTTAAAAATGCTTACATTTCTTTTGAATTACCTAACGCTTGGCAATGTAAACTTGAACAAACCGAATGGGTTTGCCGAAGTGACGATTCAAAGGAATCAAAAGAGGCCATCATTATTCTGACTGCAAAAGAAGTGGGACCTTCGGATTCAATCCAGCTCTATGAACAGCATTTGAATAATCCAATTAAGTTACGAGTCGCATCGCCTTTTGGAAATGAATCGAAAGTCACATACAAGGCTCAAAATAAAAAGATTAATGAACAAGACTGGCTCGATGGTTTGCATCTTGGAAGTGAAGTTCCGAATTACTATACTCGATATTTGGCGACGATTAAGGATCAGATTGCTGTTTTGGTTACTTTCACTGCTCATAAGGATTTCTATCCTAAATATTCTCAAGAATTTTTAAAAGCCGTTCAAAGTTTGCGAGTCACTGCAACACGGTCGATGTTAAACCAAGGTGGTTCTTCAGCGGGAATTGGTCCTGCAAGCGGAGATTTGTTTGTTGGCCCGGGTGAACAAATGACGGGTTTGCTTGAACCCGGTGATTTAGAAAAACCAAGATCAAAAGGCAAGATGTTGCAGTATTTTGCCATTGCATTGATTTTAATTGCGGGCGGGATCTTTATTTATCTTCGAAAGAAAAAGAATTAAAAAAGCACAGAATCTGGCAGTCCCAGTCTTGCAGAAATGATTCGTACAATTTCTGTAGCAGTTTCTTCCAGGGCACGCTCGGTGACATTGAATACGGGCCATCTTTTGTTCTGTTTAAAAAGTCCTTCGGCGAATTCAATTTCTTTTGAAATTTGGGCTAAGGATGCGTATTCGCCACCCGCATCTTGACCAAATTTTTCCAAACGATTTTTTCGAATTCGTTGTAACGAATCAATATCAATAATCAATCCCACAATTTTTCTTTGATCGATTTTAAAAAGTTCTTCCGGAAGCTGGCTATTTAAAACCAAAGGGACATTTGCAACTTTCCAACCTTTGTGACTGAGAAAAATTGATAAAGGTGTTTTGCTTGTTCGGGAAATGCCGACCAGAACGATATCTGCTTTATCCAGAGCTGAAAGAGTTTTCCCATCGTCATGTTTCACAGTGTATTCGATGGCTTCGATACGCTTGAAATACTGTTCGTCAACAGCACGTAAAACGCCAACATTGTTTTCAGAGGTTCGACCAAAAAATAAATCGAGAACAGTTAAAACTGGTGAAAGCAAATCAAGGTAAGGCAGACCTTTGCTTGCTGTCATATCGCGAATTTTTTGTCGTAAATGTAAGGCCGCCACAGTGTAAACCAGCAAGCCTTGGCTTTGAAAGCATTCTTCGATGATGGCTTCGGCCTGTTGCTCATTCCTGATATTCTTATGGCGAAAAATTTGAATGTTTGCATCGGAATATTGAACAAGGGCTGCTCGAATCATTGTGGCGGCTGTTTCACCGGTGCTGTCACTTAAAATAAAAATTCTTTTGACGGGTTCATTTGATGTCGAAGTCATGTGCTTGTCCCATCCTGAACAAAAGTCATTTCAACTGGGTATTTCAGTAATTTTAACTCTTGATCAAAAAGTGGCATCAGTTCAACGGAAGGAATGGATTTTGGAATAAAGACACGGACACTCGTCGCGCGAAGAGATTTTGCAGCAGATAATATTTGTTTAATCCACAGTTTTGCTTCGTTCTTCTCACCCGAATCTGCAAGCATGGGACAGTGGATAACCCAGCGATTCGGAACCAATTTTTCAGATAAAACCAAAAGCATGTTCGAATTGTAACTGTCAGATTTGATTTCGCTGGCTGGAAATTGTGTGTCCTGAATAAACTCGTGCATCTCGGGAAGAATCTTAGAGCGCTGATGACGAATATTTTTCAGAATGATAAAATTTAAAATCCAATCAATTTTCCCAGTCCATGAAGACTCTTCGTACTGGGGCAAGACCCAAAGGTCAGAACCAGGAAGAAGGGCAGTGGACTGGCTCAGTGTATTCATCGTTTTGAAACCTGATCCAAGACTCCATTAATAAAAGCTGAAGACTCTGCAGTGGAATATTTTTTTGCAATTTCAATGGCCTCATTCATCGCAACTTGAGGCTGCACTTCGCCTGTGGAAAATTTCAATTCAAAAGTAGCCACTCGCAAAATATTACGGTCCACAGAAGACATACGGTTCATTTTCCAGTGGGCACTGCAAGTGTGAATTAAGTCATCCACAGCATTTCGATTTTTTTGAATGCCTTCAAACAAAAGTTGAGCGTAAGTTAAAGTTTCTGCATTGAATTTTTTTTCAAAGAGGGCCAAGAAGTGTTCTACGGAAAAAAGGGTGCTTGCTTGATTGGTTTCAAATTCATGATGAAACAGAATTTGCATGGCTAGTTCTCGGGATTCGCGTCGCATGATTTACTCGATTTCGGGGCTGAAGTGTTTCAGAGGCAATTGGTTTGGATTCTCACTAATGGTTTCAATCAATTCTACGTCATCTAGCTTTTCAACAAACTCATGAATGTGTTTGAAATTACGATAAACACTGGCAAAGCGGACATAGGCAACATCATCTAAATGACGTAATTCGGCCATGACTTTTTTCCCGACAAGGCCGGATGAAATCTCGTTATCACCTTTTTGGATGACCCAAGACGAAATGGTATCAACCAAGTTTTGAATTTGATTTTGGGAAATGGGCCGCTTTTGACAAGCAGCTTGCAGTCCTTTTAGAAGTTTTTCCTTTTGGAACTCTTCGCGTCGCCCATCTTTTTTGATGATCATCGGGAACTGAACAAGGATGATTTCCACTGTGGAAAATCTGGATTTGCAATGGAGGCATTCCCTCCGTCTTTTGATGGATGAATCCTTTTGGATTCGTGTTTCCAGAACTTTATCGTCAGCATGGCCGCAAAATGGACATTTCATAGCTGATTAGTACCATAGACTAGATGAATTCGGCACTAACTGTATGCGTTATGTCAAAGTCCAAATGCTGGTCTTGGAACCTTGGAAACTTCCTTTAGACTATTGGATATGAACTACAAATTTTTATTCTTTGTCATTTTACTGTTGGAATCGAGTTTAAGTTGGGCACAGCAAGTGGAAGTGGGGCGCAAAGCAGCTTCGAAATACTTTGAAAAGAACTCCGCTGATGGGGGCGACTCAGTCTCGACAAATGATTCTGACAAGGAACGGGGCTTCGTTCGGCGTAAAATTGCGAACGATGACTCCTCTGGTTCAAGTGACCATTATTTACAGCTTCATGCGGGGAAATTTATGAGTGGTGATGCTTGGGGTTGGGGCCAAAGCGAAAGACAAAACGATGTCGGGGAATACACCCTTGGGCTGACTTATAAATTTGACCATTGGGGTGATTACGCCGATCTGAATCTTCGAGTAGATTTCAGTGAATATAAAGTTTTAAATAAAAAACCTTTTAAAATGAGTTTTTTGCCTTTGGTGCTTTTTCCTGATTCTGGGTCAAGATTTCCCCTTTATTTTGGAGCTGGTGTTGGTGTTGGCGTTTTCTTCAAACAAGTGGAAGATGAATCGACCCTGAGTCTCGATTATCAATTGGTTGCGGGAGCAAGATTTTTTGATGTGTTTGAAAATGGTGGTTTTTTTATCGAAACAGGTCTAAAGAATCATCTCCAACTTTTGAATAGTGGCCAGTTTAACGGAACGTTCTTAGCAGTTGGGGCACTTTTTACTTTTTAGTTTAACTTTTAAATGCAAGGCCAACTTGAAAATACATCTCCACCTCGTTGAACAAGTGATCAATTGCTTGATGGAAATTTTCCACGAGCAAAAACACGCAGATAAAGCTATCGAAAGGCTATTCAAAGCAAACTCCCGATGGGGTGCCAGGGACCGCAGGTTTTTTGCCGAAGCTGTTTATGAAATTGTCAGACATCGCCGGTATTTCGATTTTTTAGCCTTTGGCAGCCAAAAAAGTTTTTTTATGGAAGAATCGCGTAGGTCAATTCAGCGTCTGATTCAAGTGCATTTGTATTTGAAAGAAGATGAATGGTACGAATTCGATCAAGCCGATAAAACTTTTTCCGCTGATATCGTAGAAGGCCGATTGAACAAATCAGTATCTTCTGAGGTTTTGTATTCCTTTCCAGATGAGCTGGCGAATATTTTTAAAAAACAATTTCAAAAAGATTATGAACAAGTTTTGAAATCTTTGAACGAACCGGCTCAAGTTTATTTGAGAGTGAATACTTTAAAGGGAAACCTTGAACAGCTTAAACTTGAATTGATTGCTGATAATATTGAAATTGAGGCCATTGAATCGATTCCCAATTGTGTTCGATTAAAAGAAAGAAAAAATACCTTTAACAGCCAAGCTTTCAAAAAAGGCTTATTTGAAGTTCAAGATGCTGCTTCACAAAAAATTGCACTGTTAGTGGATCCACAGCCGAGCGAACGCATTTGTGATGCTTGTGCTGGTGGAGGTGGAAAATCCTTGCACTTAGCGAGTCTGATGAAGAATAAGGGTAAAATCATTGCCATGGATATTCATGAATGGAAGCTTACGGAGTTAAAAAAACGTGCTTCCCGCACTGGCGTCGATATCATCGAAACAAAAATTATCGAAGGGACAAAGACGATCAAGCGTTTAGAAAAAAGCTTTGATCGTGTTTTGTTGGATGTTCCTTGTTCAGGCTCTGGGGTGTTTCGTAGAAATCCGGATGCGAAATGGAAAGTCCATGGGGAAGATTTGGAGCGGTTGAATGGAATTCAAAAAGAAATTTTGAATGACTACGCAAAAATGACAAAACCTAAAGGAATTTTGGTTTATGCAACTTGCAGTTTGCTCGAGAGTGAAAATCAAAAACAAGTCATTGATTTTCTGGCGAGCCACCCTGAATGGAAATTGATCAAAGAAGAAGTTTATCGACCGGATATCCACGGATTTGATGGATTCTACGGCGCTTGTTTGCAGCGCCAGTAAAAAAACAAATTTTATCTGCGACCTAAGCGCACACTGCGGTCTGTACGCCAGCCTTCAATAGCTAGAGAATTTGATTTATTCCATATGATAAACAAAATGACACCTATGACAAACATGGCAGCACTTAGCCACTGACCTCGGGAAAGACCAAGGGTATCTAGGCCAATATGGGCATCAGGTAACCTAAAATACTCATCAGAAATTCTGGCAATGGAATAAGTAATCAAAAACAGTGCGCCCACAGTTCCCGGCTTTCTGGGTTTGCTCCAAAAGAGAAACAGCACCACAAAAACGAGGAGGCCTTCAGAAACCATTCCGTAGAGTTGTGAAGGATGGCGTGCAACCAAGTGTTCAGCTAAAGCATTTTTGACTTCAACTTGGCCATTTTGAATGGTTTCAATAATTTTTGTGAGTGTGCTGTAAACTGAATCCCGAATCCCACGGTCCGACTGATATTGATTTAGCCAGGTCATCCATTGGTCTGAGGGAACACCCACTTTTTCAACGACATCTCGCAGTGTGCTTAGCTTTCCGAAATCATAAGTTGGCCAACTTAAAATATCTTGTGGAAATTTAACTGCCAATGGAAAATTCGGATCCACAGGTCTACCGACTAATTCTCCATTAATAAAATTAGCTCCTCGCCCCATCATGACACCAAGCGGTCCACCCACGGCGACAAGATCAAACAAATACTGCATATGAACGCCGTATTTTCGTGAATACAAAATGCATCCGATGACCAATCCAATCATTCCGCCATGGCTGGACATCCCACCTTCGTTCACGTAAAGAGCTCCCCAAAATGGAAAAGAGGCTTTGAATTTAATTAATAAATCTGGTGAATAGAATGCACAATATCCCAGACGGGCACCGACTAAAACGCCTATAGCGCCGTAAGTAATAAAATCGCTGACCATTTGTGGAGATAATCCCGCACGCTGTCTTTGGGCCAGCCAAGAAATGATAAAATGCGCCATCAAAAAGCCAGCAAGGTAGGACAAGCCATACCAACGTATTCCGAAGTCACCACTAATTTGTAACAAAAAAGGATCTAAATCATGTACGTACATCGATGGTACCCCTTATCGAAGAGTTTCAAAAATTGCGAGTGTCAGTTTTAACTTATCAAAGGTGTTTTAAATGTCATGAGTTTTATTTGACGCTACTAAAAACGGGGAACATAATCTGGGTGCATTTGCCAAACAAATGAAGGAGAGGCCCTTGTATAAATTCGTCGTTGCAGGAATTTTGATTATGGCTTCCGCAACAGGGTACGTCGTTTATCACAGATTGTCCTCGGGAACCAATGGGCCCGGTGTGGAAATTGACTGGCGCTTGCTGAGTGAAATGGATTACATCACTGGCGATGCAACACCTGAACTAAAAAATATAGATAATCAACGAGTGAAAATTCCGGGATTTATGGTGCCTTTGGAAGACAATATCAAAGAAGTGAAGGAGTTTTTGCTGGTTCCTTCACCACAAGCTTGTATTCATGTTCCGCCGCCACCGCCGAATCAAATGGTTTATGTCAGAATGAAAGCCAATAAGGGAACAGAGTCACTGTATGGTCCGATTTGGGCTTATGGGACTTTTCGAATTGTCACAAAAAAATCTATTTATGGTGAGTCATCTTTTGAACTTGAAAGCGATGGCATTGAAGCTTATCGATAAAATGAGTTTAGAAAATAAAACAAGAAAATGAAACAAGAAAGTGGAAAAAACTTTAATGATTCAAATCCATAATCTTCAATTCGGCTATCGACCTGATCTTTTGGTCTTAAATATTCCTGGATTCGAAGTTTCTTCTGGGGAAAAAATATTTTTATTCGGTCCCAGTGGAAGTGGTAAATCCACTCTTCTTGAAATTTTAGCAGGAGTGCAGAGTCCCCTAGCGGGTAAGCTCTTTGTTGACGGAGTTGATTTGAATCAGTTGTCGCCAGTGCAGAAAGATGCCTTTCGCGCTCAGCACATAGGATACATTTTTCAGAGTTTTAATTTGATTTCTTATTTAACGGTGACTGAAAATATAATTCTTCCCACTGTTTTTTATAAATCTGAAATGAATATTGCGGATCGAGTTCACGAACTTTGCCAGACTCTGGGAATTGAGGAATTGAAAAGTCGCAAAGCAACTGAATTAAGTGTGGGGCAGCAACAACGAGTTGCTGCTGCGCGGGCACTTTTGTTGAAGCCAAAGTTGATTTTGGCTGATGAGCCCACGTCCGCGCTGGATTTTGATCATCGTGAAAAGTTGTTGAAAGTGAGTTTTGAACTTTGTATGAAGAGTCAATCAACTCTAGTTTTCGTCAGCCACGATCGCAGTATTTCTCATCTGTTTGATCGACAAATTCATTTGGGTGAAATCAATCAGCTGAATCAAACAGAGGTGAAGTCATGATTTCTTTCACACGGATTTCCATTTTGTCTTTATGGAATCGTAAAGTGACCTCAATTTTGACAATTTTTTCATTGGCTTTGAGTGTGTGTCTTTTTCTTTTGGTCGATAAAATGAAAGATGCAGCTGAAAATGGATTTACGCAGTCTATTTCTCAAACAGATTTAATTGTGGGTTCTCGTGGTGGGACTTTGAATTTGCTTTTATACACAGTGTTTAATATGGGGACTGCGACCAACAATGTCTCTTGGGAAAGCTTTCAAGAATTGAAACAAAATGAAGGAATTGAATGGAGCATTCCCTATTCCTTGGGTGATGGGCATCGTGGTTTTCGAACTGTTGCAACTAACGCCGATTTTTTTAAGCATTATCACTACCGCGGAAATGCAAAAATTGAACTCGATCAAGGAACAGTTTTTGACGGATTGTGGGATGTTGTTTTGGGTGCAGAAGTTGCACAGAAATTGAATTACCAAATTGGGCAAAAAATTGTTTTGGCTCACGGAATTACTCGGGGCGAGACGGGGATGCTTCAACACGATGACAAACCTTTTCGAGTTGTCGGCGTCATGAAGAAAACGGGAACACCAATTGATCGCAGTATTTACATTTCTTTGGAGGGAATGGAAGCCATTCATATGGATTGGCAAGATGGTGCATATCCAGTGAAAGACAAACTTATTCCCCAAGACCACATCAAGAAAGAAGACATCGAAATTCAATCCATCACCAGTTTTTTTCTACGGATGAAAAACAGAATCGATGTTTTACGTTATCAACGACAAATCAATACATTTAAGCAAGAACCCTTAATGGCTATCATTCCGGGCGTTGAATTATCTGAATTGTGGCGAACCATGGCCGTTGTAGAAAATGTTTTAAGAATTATTTCTATTTTGATCTTGGTCATTGGAATTGGATCAATGTTAATTGCTTTGCTGACAACATTGAACGAAAGACGCCGGGAAATGGCAATTTTTCGTGCTTTAGGGGCAAGTCCTTGGAAATTGACTCATTTTTTGGTTTTTGAAGCTTTTCTTTTGAGCCTCATAGGTATTTGTTCAGGAATCATTTTAAGTGTTCTATTTTTACTAGTAAGTAAAAACTATTTACAAAACGAATATAATTTCTATTTTGAAAATTTATTCATCAGTGGTTCCGCGGCCGTGTGTTTATTGGTGATTCTGATTTGCGGATGTGGGATTGGATTTATTCCTGCAATTCAATCCAAAAATCGAGCTCTCAAAGACGGATTGACTCAATACAACTGATGGACTCAATACAACTGATGGACAAACAGATGAGAAACCCGATTCAAGTTATTTACGAAGATGACTGGCTGGTTGCTTTTGATAAGCCCTCGGGTTTACCCACTCAGGGAACCCGTGATCGAAAGAGGCCGGACTTGTATACTCTTGCTCAAATTGAGTTAAAAAAACGAAGGAGCAATCCAGTTCACTATCTAGGTTTACATCATCGCCTAGACGTAGGCACTTCAGGCATTGTGATGATGACCAAACAAAAAGAAATCAACAAAGATTTTCAAAATCTGTTTCGAGAAAAACAAATTCAAAAAACCTATTTAGCCCACGTTTTTCAAAACTCAAAAAGAAAAATTGGCGACAAATGGTTCGTTGAAAATCATTTAGGATACCACAAAGATTCCACAGCCAAAAAAAGCTTCTATACAGAAGTCCGCTCTGGAGGCGATTACGCAAAAACAGAATTTGAAATTTTAAGCGAAGTCTCCGCAGGCATCTGGTTAGTCCAAGCCCAACCATTAACAGGAAGAACCCACCAAATACGAGTCCATTTGTGCGAAGACGGCTTCCCTTTATTAGGTGACCGACTCTATTTCGACTCAACAAATGAAGTCCAAAAACGCATCAACCACCGAATAAAAAGACTCATGCTCCATGCATGGAAAATCAATTTTCTTCACCCAAAAACTAAAAAAAATATCGAAGTTCTCTCAAAAAACCCATTATAAATCCGGTCGAAGACTCAACGGTTTGTTACCCACTGGCCTTAGGAAAAAATCTGAAAAATGTAATAACTTCATATATTTAAATTCAAAGATGTGGATAAGATTTTACTTTCATTTGTTTGGAGTTTGAACTGTGAAAAAAAAAGTGCCCCCTTTTCCTAATTGCAATAGACTTTCATCATGGAAATTAAGAATTATATCACGCCCAAAGGTCTGAATAAGTTGAAAAAGGAGTACCAAGAGCTCTGTCATCAAGAACGTCCGAAACTTTTGGAAGTCATTGCCTGGGCGGCTAGTAACGGTGATCGATCTGAAAATGCAGATTATATTTATGGAAAACGTCGGTTACGAGAAATTGATAAAAGGCTTCGATTCTTAGCGCAGAGAATTGAAGTAGCAGAAGTTGTTGATCCAAAGGAAATGAGATCAAACAAAATTTTATTTGGAGCGACCGTGACTATTATAGATGAAAACGAGGTTCAAAAAACGTACACCATCGTCGGTGAAGATGAAGCACAAGCTGAAGACGGATTTATTTCGTGGAAAAGTCCGGTGGCTAAGGCACTGATGGGAAAAAGTGTTGGAGATGAGGCTGTGTTGCTGAAACCCAGTGGTGAAGAAACTGTAGAAATTTTAGAACTTGTCTATAAGTAGTAAAAAAGTAGTAAAAAAGTAGTAAAAACCAGAGGTCGTAAAAATGAATGAAATCGAGATGAATCCGCCATTGTGGGCGAACAGCGGTCATTTACAGACTCTTTTAGGATATTTAATTCCCAGTGTGGAGCCACAGTTGGGAAAAAAACAAATATTCACTCTTAAAGATGGCGATCAAATTGATTTTATAAGTCATAATTATTCATCTGATTTTGTTTATGTTTTTTTTCATGGTTTATCTGGCAGTTATTTATCGAGCTATATGAAAAGGGCAGTTCATTATTGTGATCTGCACAAAAAGACATACTACATATTCAATCATCGGGGCGCTGGGGAAATCAAAACGAAAAAAAATTATCACTCGGGTGTTGCACCCGATGCTTCTGAAATGATTGATTATGTCCGAATGAACAATCCCGGGAAAAAAATAATTGCGACGGGGTATTCCATGAGTGCGAATATTCTATTGCTTTTAAATGGAAAATTTTCAGATCTACCTCAAGCTGATTTTTATATTTCAGTTAATGCACCCATCGATCTTGGTTTGTGTTCTCAAAGACTGAGTGAAGGTTTCAATCGGATTTATGATTGGAATTT
>JBKCTJ010000225.1:0-1918 GCA_046318875.1 Pseudobdellovibrionaceae bacterium
GTTTAAATTTGTTTCTATCGTCACTGACCAATTAATAAATGCGGAAGTCGCTATAAACGGAGTTTGACTGCTTACGAGAATCTCATGCCTGTGTTCATTATCATGACTAGCATCTGAATTTTCATCATGGCTATTCACATCATGATGATTTTCATCGTGGTGGTGTTCATGGGCGTGAGTAATTTCCATCGTTTTTACTGTGGAGCTACTGCCTGAAAGTGCGGTGTATGAAACATTCGCGACAAGGATTAAAAATAAAAATACGTAGCGCCACATAGCGCTATAGTTAATGCTCGAATTCCAATTTGCAAGCAGGTTTTCTCGAAAATACATAATTCCCTACCTACAACTTATCGGATGACGAATTTCAGATATAAACGGCCATTTCGACTTTTTTTCATTCCACTCAGTGTGCCAAATTGAGCCAGCAAAGTAATGCGCACAATGTTTTGATCAAACTCATTATTGTGGCCTCGCTGCTGGAACTTGGGATAACCATGTCCGAGATTGGCGATTGTTCCCACCTATTGCTGCGGTTCATCTCGTCGGTTTTTCGAGTGAAGCGGATAATTGAAATACTAAATTAAAACTATAGAAACACTTAAACAGCCAGCAATATACAAATGAATCTAAATAGTTAACGAAGTTGAGACTTGAGTCTCAGGCAATAATTAAAAATTTTAAATTATTTCATATAGTTGACAACTATGTAGTCTCAAGAGTAATCCCTGCACATGCTTAACAAAGGGGCATTGATGAAAAATCAATTCATAGGGACTTGGGTTTTAGAAAGCTTTGAAATTGAAGACCAGCAAGGCTCTCGCAGACCTTGGGGAAAACAGAGTCATGGTCTCCTCATCTTTACCGACACTGGCCATATGAGCGTCAGTATCAATCGAAATGTTGAACAGAAATCCGAAATTGAAGCTCAGAATATTTTTGACTCAATTCTTTTTTATTCAGGCACATATTCAATCGTGGACGACACAATTACAAATCATGTTACGCAAGCATCAAACCCACAGCGGATTGGGAAGAACATGACAAGATTCGTTAAATATGATGGCAACACGCTGACCCTTTCTACGCTGCAGGAAACATTTGGAACTGCACACTTAATTTGGAAAAGAATACCCGCATGATTTCGATTTTGATTATTTTTTCTCTGCTATTGCCGATCAAGTCTTTTGCTGCAACAAAAGTGAAAATTTCGTTTCTTGAAGCGCTTGCTCCAAAGGACACAACTTCTTCAGAACGTTTTCAAAAGGAGTATGAGTTTGCGGTCCAGACTGGAATCGATCTTACGAAAAAAGATCTGGCGAAATGTGGCTATGAAATCGTCGATGAAAAATCATTTTATGATGCAAGCGATACGCTTCAAGCCTTGGAAAATGCAAAACAAGCTCAGGAAAATAATACCTGGATGATTGTTGGTCCTCGCAGGAGCAATCATTATTTATTGGCAACTAAAGGTGCTGATAAAACACCTTCAGTGAGTATCATGGCTTCATCAAAGGAAATCTTTGAGCTTCCATCACATCACTTAACAATTACACAATCCAATTCTTCAATGGCCGCAGTACTTGCCAAAGAAACGAAACGACTCAATAAGAAAAATTTGTCATACCTCTCAATTATCAGTGAAGACTGTTTATCGTGTATCGACTTTGCCTTTGGTTTTGATACTGCTGCGAAAAGTATAGGAATGAAAAAACTTGGCGAGATCAGAATTACAGGTGAACAGCCTGACTTGTCTGAAATTCAAAATCAATTCAATAAACTTTCTCCCGCTATTGCCCTTCTGCCAAATTACTCCAAAGTGACTTCCTACCTTATCGGGGCAATTCAAAACTGGCGAGCATCAACATTTTTTATTTCAAAAACACTGACACCCCAGGGACTGGTAAAGTATTTTCTT
>JBKCTJ010000226.1:0-10321 GCA_046318875.1 Pseudobdellovibrionaceae bacterium
TTTCCCTGCCGTATCGCTAAGTCGGGGATTTCTTGGAACGTTCTTATGAATTCCATCGCCTTTGTCTTGCAAAACAAAATAAAAATGGTCATCAATCAAATCGTAATGGAATTGCATTTGTCCTCCCCCATGTTCAATAGAGTTCATAAGGAGTTATTCGAGAACAATGAGTAGTTCCTGACTTTTTATATTTAAGCTTTCCAAAAGTTCAAAGAGGGATTGGTCCGAAAGAGGGGTTAACTTTTTTAAAGTCAAATGGTTGTTAATGGCCGTAAAGAAAATCTGTTCAATCGTTTGCATACCGTATCAGGGTACCATAGAAAGATCTTCAAGCAACTCGATGTTGTTGAATAAAACAATATCAAGCTCAGTATCTTGTAAATAGAAGTAAGTTTAATCATCTCATATTTCATTTTTTGAACAAAAAATGGTGCGGTCTACAGAACTCGAATCTGTGACCTCTTCCATGTCAAGGAAGCGCGCTACCAACTACGCCAAGACCGCACGAATAGAGACTAGGGATGTATAATTACCCAGCTCCCTTGTTTGAATCAAGAATTTAAATTCGAAATGCTCTATTATTATGAGCAACTTCCAGAATATCCATCGAAAAACACAATCAGTACTTTCAGCTTAGCATCGTTTGATAGCGGCAAGGATGGGAAAGCCTCTGCTGGGGGTGGGAAATGGTCCCTTCGGCTCCATAAACGGATGCTGCCGCTAAGCTCTGGCTTTGGATCAAGGCTGTTTCTGTTCTGGTTGCGGTAATTAAAAAGCTGGGCCCTGTTCCATCGACTAAATTCTGTGTGGGTTCGGATACATCCTGAACTTGCTCGTTGCTTACCCAACATTGCCCAGTTGTTTTGTGGTGTTCCATGTATCGCGAGGCCCGACTCTCGATTATCACTTGTGTATTCGCCGTTGATGTAAACAGAAAATTGCATTGGATCTTGACCGCTGACAACTTCTTCATTTTTAGTTCGTGAATTTGTACGCTCTTCGTTCACTCGAAAAATTCCAGAGAAAGTTAAAATTTTACTGCCGCCTGGAATCCCTGTTGATACGGGGATTAAAGGACTGATTCCCGAATCAAATTGCTCCGGAGCTAAAAATTGTGGAGCTGTCTTGTAATCAATTCCACCAACGCTTTGATCTCTTTTTAAACCAACAATTTGAATTCCCCTTGGGTTTAATCCAATAATTTGACCTTGAGCATTTCTTTGAAACATCGGTTTGTTGTCATCCACACGTTTGATCATTAGCATGTGTTGGTTTTGAAATTTGATACTTCCCAAGTCATTGCATTGATTTTTGTTTGCTGAAGTATTGACGAAATAAATTAAGTCCGTCTCAGCCTCGACTTGTTCATGTAGATTTGAAATGACTTCTTCGTAAGGTCGAAAGTAACGTTGTGCTAGAATTTGGTGTAATAAATCGCCTTCTTGAAATTTTTCTCGCAAAAGACCAGAAGTGAATTGGCGAACTGTATCTTCAATGGCAGAATTTTGTGAAGTTTTGGGACTAAGGTCCGCCAACTGGTCAGTTCTTTTTGAGAATCCACCGACAGGCATGGCAGCTAAAACTGCTTGCCCTAGGAAAAGTGCCGATAAAAACCCTGCAACTGTCAAATTTCTATTCAATTTCATTTTTAGTCTCCTTATGAGATCAAATAATTTCAAACAGTTAGCCTTGATGCCTTCAAGCTGCTTGATGATAGGAATGAATATTTCGAAAATCATACCAGTTTGAATTGATTGATTTCCTAGGGGAGGCGACCTAACCTCAGTTTGTAATGGAGCCATTGAATTGAGTCAAAAACCATGAGCACAACCACACAAAACAAGCCTGCTTGCTGGAGCTTCAACAATTCGAAGCCAGTGTTTTTGAAGCCCAAACAAAACGGATTAAACTATCGAAATTTTATTCCCTAAAGAGACGCACAACTCTTTACACAAACTTGATTCGAATGTCTTTAGAATCCCTGTTGCAGTTCTCAGAACATTTGGATAAATCTGTAAAATCTGTTTATCAGGACGTGAAAGAATTAATTGAAAAGTTGTTGTTTAACTTAAAAGAAATTCACGAGAATATTTTAAGTTTGATTCATCTTCATGTTTCGATTTCGTCCCACAAAATCAATGAGCTCTCCCATAAAACAAATGAAATCATCCGCGTCTTAACAATTTTTTCCGTGTTCTTTTTGCCGTTAAATTTTATTGCAGGTGTTTATGGAATGAATTTCGAATTCATGCCCGAGCTGAAATCACCCTTGGGATATCCCATCGTTATTGGAGCGATGGTTTTTGTTGTTTTAAGTCTTTTGGTTTGGTTTTGGAAACGGGGATGGCTGCAGTAAGATCGTCTGCAGCGTGCTCTGTAGCATTGCCTCCTTGTTGCCAGTGAAAATTCCACAAGTCTTGGTCGAGCAAATGCGAGGGTTTGACATTTCCTAAGGAGGCTAGGAGAGATTGTTTAATCATTGGAATATCTACTTTTAGATCATTGAGCAACTTTTTGATTTTTTTACGCTTTAAACCTTCTTGGGAACCACAGAGGTTACAAGGGATCACAGGAAAACGAATTTCATTCTGAATCGCAATCAAATCCGATTCTTCAACATAACAGAGTGGCCGGATTAAAGTATTACGTCCATCATCAGATTTTAATTTTGGAGGCATGGATGAAATATTTCCAGTGTAAAACATATTCATGAGGACTGTTTCGATTAAGTCATCTTGATGGTGTCCCAATGCTATTTTTTGAAAACCATGATCAGAAGCAAAATCATACAAAATCGCTCGCCGCATCCGGGAACATAGCGCACAGTATATACCACCTTCAGGGGTTTTTTCTTTAACAACTGAATAAGTGTCTTTTTCAATAATGTGTAATTTCACGTTCACAGTTTCTTTCACCCATTTTGAAAAAGCCTCTATTTGAAAGCCAGGTTGTTTTTGATCTAGAATCGCAGCTTCAAATTCAAAATGAAAAGGTGCGCGGGCTTGAATGTCTTTTAATAACATCAAAAGAATACTTGAATCTTTGCCCCCCGAAACACAAACCATGACCTTGTCCCCAGGTTCGATCATGGAAAAGTCATTGAGAGCTTGGGTGATTTTCTTGCGTGTTTTTTGAATCAGTTCCAATGTGCCTCACATCCAATTGCGAATGCGCTAGTCTTATCCCATTTGTGCTCAGAGCATCAATGGCTTTTCGATAAACTTTATCCCCGATCAGAAACTGGGCCCCGTAATCATCGATAAAATATAAGATTTTAACACTAATCCAGGATTCGGTGACTTCATTGACATAGGCCAAGGGGGCTGGAATCCCCCGAATATCTGAAATTTCTTGGGCAGCTCGCTCGAGAGTTTTCTTCGCTAACTCGATATCGGCGGTCAATTCAAAGCGGAAAAACAGACTTCGAACTATTGGAATGTCGTCCGAGCTAAAATTTGAAATCTGCGCTCCAGATACAAATCGATTGGGAAGTATAATTTTTTCATCAGACAAACCAACCAAAGATGTACTCCGCCAAGAGATCTCTTTGACTTGGCCGATGATTTTTTGCATCCCCATCTGAATTTCGAGCCAATCCCCAATTTCAAAGGATTGATCCAGCTGCATCGAAATTCCCGCAATCAGATTCCCCAATGTGTCTTGCAGGGCTAGACCTAAAATAATAGAAACAGCAGCCGAGGTCGCAAGCAAGGGCGTCAGCTGCACACCAAAAACAGTATAAATGGCCCAGAAAAACAAAACCACGGTCAGCACCAGGGAAAAAATATTCACCAACAGCAGGGGAACGCCGGCTTTCATGGACTGCAAAAATAAATACTGCAAAACCGCAAGTCTGGATGACCTCACAAAAAGTAAAATACCCCAAGTCAAACTGAGGACTCCCAAGTAAGGAAGCAGAAGGGTCAACTGAGGAATCCCATGGCCTGGCTGATCCGAGATCCCTTTTATAAAAACAAAACCACCGAATAAAACGGTGAGGACGATAAACTGCCGAATTAAAAATTGAAAATGCTGGCGTAAATTGCGATGTCTTTCTTCGGAAACATTTTGCAGAAAAAAGCGGTAAAACAGCCAATTGATCAAAAGTGTCAGTGCAATCAGAACAAATGGTTCAAAGTCGATGAGGGGATACAAGTTTTTTGTTTGAATAAATCGATCATACATTTAATCATTGAAGCAATGACTGATGCTTCTGTCAAAACCTCTGAAGGCAATTCTATGAATCTTATCATCGCAGTTTTGTTTTTTACCTCGCCCTGGATTCATTTGCTGGTTTTTAAGACCTATTTGACTCTTTTCACGGATCAAAGTGTGACCCTTGTTGAATTTGCTTTGCAACTTCAATTCCAACAATGGATTGCGATGATTTTATTAAGTACAAGCTCTATTTTTTATTTAAAAAATCAAAATAATTTCAAAAATCTGGGACTTCTTATTGCAGGATTTTTTATTTGTTTTCATGTTTTTGAAATCGTCTTTGCAAATCCTTTTGAAACAAACTTTGTTCAGACGGAATTTCATTTTACTTCAATCGTTGTGACACTGCTGTTGATTTTCATGGTTTTTCTCCCCTTTGGGTTGGTGAGGAAATGGTTTGTCCGAGGGGAGAAATCAAAACAGCAATTTTTAATACAGAAAAAAATTGAAATTTTAGATTATACAAATTGGTTCGGCGAAACCAAAGAAATCACACCCTCGGGGGCTGAAATCCAGATGCAAGCTCCTTTCTCTCCTAAGCTTTTGCGATCTTCCGATTTAAAAATGATTTTCTGTGATCACCCGAATATCGTATTCAAGGCCATTGTCGTTTCCTCTGAAGGTTTGGCGTTGCGAGTGATCTTTTTAAAACTGAATTCCAAGCAAAAAAACCTCCTTGCTTCTCTGAGAAGTCATAGAGACTAGCACCCTCGACCAATGAATCTTGCAAGCTGATACAAAGGGACTGATTCAAGAGGACCTTCAGCAAGACCTTGGTCTGTCAAATAATGATTCAAATCGATACTTGCCACCCAAAAACGAAAGTTCCTTGAGTTATTTCAAGATTTTTCCGATTTTGAGTCGATGCAGATTCTATCGACAGAGGAGCTTTCATGAAAAAGCTGATCATCATTTATCTCCTTGTTTTTTCCATGGTGACTCAACCATTGGGGGAAGCACTGGCTCAGACAAGCAGTCAGCAACAAAATATCCAGAGTTTATTCAATCAACTCAAGAAAAAATCAGGAAAGAAAAAAATAACTTTCACAGAGTTAATGAAACATCTCAATGAACAATACACTTTTGAAAATCCAGCTGCCTTTAAGGATTTATTTAAAGAAATTGAAAACCAACAAGTCCCTGAGTTCCAAACAGTCCCTTTGCAGTCCAAAGGTTCAAGTGCGACTCGTCTCATTTTTGAAGATGGCAAATCACATATTCCCGTAGAAATCTTCGATGATCCCGATCGCCTGCTTCGAATCGGTAACGACGAATGGACAATATCTGAAATCAATGACGTTAAGTCATACATACAGCGCGTTTACACAAATCCAACTTCACCCATCCGGAAAAGCCTGGATCGCAAAGAAAACGCAAAAAACCTTTTGATCACTTTTGCCGAATACAACAAGTTGAGCAGAATAGGTAAGATCGAGTACATGTTAAATTTAAGAGGCCTCTTAGTTGCGGCCCATCATGTGCAGCAAACATTTCAACAGACAAATTCTGCTCATTTACTCAATTTTAAAGAAGAAAAAATCAGCGAAGAAATCAGTCAAGCTTTAAATTTTGTTGAACTGTTTCTTTCCCAAGCCTATGCCCGAAAGATGACAGGAGCTTGTGTCACGGCAGGGTATCCAACATCTTATGACGAGTCGGGAACTTGTCGATATGAAAACGTTGACCGCAACCAATTTGATTTGCAAGACCTGGTTCCAACAGGCGCTGGGAATTCTGCAGTTTTTTTCCGAGAGCTCTGTGGCAATCAAAACGATGTTCCATGTAACCCAAGATTGTTTGGATATAAACCTGGTGGTCGTGGTAAACCCTTTTGTGTTCCGCGAGTCCCGTCACAGACATTTCAAGAAGCAACAAAAAATTGTGACGCTGATGAAATGAGCCCACTACGAGATGGTAACATTTCAGATGCAAAAAAGCTGGTTGAATCCCTGGCCAAATTTGGTCGAGGTGGTGATCCCGATTCAGATCTTTTCGATGGTGAGGATCGAGTCAAGCAAGGTGAAGCTTTTGACCGAGTAAATCAAATTGCCGAGGGAATTATTGCTGAACACCAACGTTCAATTGCTGCATGCGAAGCAAGTGTTATTTTGGCTGGTCAAAATGGCCTACAGCGGGATTATGCTTTACAAAAACAAGCTTGTGACGTGCTTCAACGAAGAAAGGCAGCTTTCGAAGCAGCTTTGACACGCTGGCGTGCCAACAGGCAACCCGCAACAATCGGGGTTGTCACAGGGGGTGGTCTTAGGGAAAATCCTCCTGCAGCGGAGTTGGATGAAGATAAAAAGAGAA
This sequence comes from Pseudobdellovibrionaceae bacterium, assembly GCA_046318875.1. GTDB lineage: Bacteria > Bdellovibrionota > Bdellovibrionia > Bdellovibrionales > Bdellovibrionaceae > JBKCTJ01. The sequence goes on from JBKCTJ010000226.1 coordinate 6,529, forward strand.
CATTGATCGGACTAGCCGTCATTGGAGTCGCTACTGCAATTGGTCTTTGCGCAACAAAGACTTTGATTTGTAAAAAGAAAAAGAGGACGACGCCACCAGATAAACCGCCACAGCCACCATTACCCCCAGAGCCGCCGCTCCCTCCGGCCCGCGAAGGCGAAGGAACAACACCCACGACTGGAGCAAGCGGCAGTATCCGTGGAACTGGCAAAAATTCGGCGACTGTTCGAACACCGGGAAGAAAATAATATTTATTTACTTAATTACTGACAATCAGTTTTTGGTCAACGTGACCAAAAACTGAGGATTTCAAAATGTTTTGAAAAAGAAAATTGGTCAAACAAAATCACTTTTTCACATCGAAATCCAGCTTCTTGAATCAGTTCTGCATCTTTTGTGAAGCCTTCTAAATAACAAGACATTAAAAAGATGACTTCAATGCTTTGATGAGTTGAAAGCTGTTTTAAGTAGTTACCCACCCCAGCTCTTGCTGGATTTAAGATCAAAGCTTGATGGGAATCCAAATCCAAATTCTGAAGGGCGTGTTGTTGATAAAAATCACCATGGACGAGTTGAATTTGATCCTCTGCAATCAGATTTTCGCTTTCCAATCGCTTTTTGGTAAGGGCTAATCCGTCCAAAGCTGTTTGATCAAATTCGAAACAAGTGATTGACCTAAAAAACTCCAAAAAAGGAATTGTCAGATTCCCAATACCACAGCCCATTTCTAGAGCCTTGGAAAGTTGTCTCGATCCAAACTTGGCTCTGTAAAAACTTTGAATTTCCTGAATCATGCTATAATTATTTTTGAGGCCGCTTTGAGTAAAGGATTTAATTAAACTAAATAATGGAATTGTTTTGTCTTTATATAATGTCGAAAACCAAAGTCGATAAACGGGGAGACTCAATTTGAGTTCACCCGCTTTTTCAATCACGGATTTTCCGCGCTGACCCATTTCTACAAAATTTGTTTTTAAAATACTTTGCAAAAGGTCTTTTTTTTCGAGGAGTTCCTTTATATCAAGATTGGAAAAATCAAACCAAACACCGAATTTTTCACAGCCGTCATATCTCATTTTCAGTGAACCTTTTTTATCTTTGGGTAACAGAGGTTTCACCTGTCTGTAGTATTTCAACAGATTTGAATCAAGTATCAAACAGTTTTCAATATCCGTAATCTGTTGTGTAGGATGATGGTAAAGACCTAGTTTTCCATGATCCAAAGTAAAATCAAGGTGATTTCGATATTGAAGGGGATTGGGATTTAAATAAGTGAAGTTCAAGTTCTTGCCTGCCCATGCAAGATCCCTTGTTGATTTGCAGAATGATTCTATTTTTTCAGATTTTTGAATGTCCAAGGAAACTTGATAATCATCTCGAAAATAGAAACACCCAGAGCAGGTCTGGGCGTGCTGACAAATTTTAAAATCAATAACTAGATCTTCGGACATTTGTTTGCAACGAAAGTATCAAATTCTGCATTTTTGTATCTTAAAATCGCATCCCCATTTGAATTGTCAAAGAGTTCACGGTTCAAGATTTCGCAAGATCGGGTTTGTTTTTTTATGGAGCTGTTGTTTTTATCTATTGTGGTCGGTGATTTACCTAAACTGAAACCTCCATCGATATAAACAACGGACGAATTCAAAATCTCTAAACCTCCTTGATTATTTGGATTGATACTTGGATCAATTTTCATTTCTGCATTTGAAATCTGAACAGGTTGTCCATCTTTAGCGGAAAATAAAAAAGTTATTCGTTTGGTCAAATCGATACGGATAATCCCTTTGCTATGAGTGACGTTCATTTCCTTGTTTAACTGGCTAGGAAAGAAATATTCCCGGGCACCAGTCATTGTTGATTCTGGTCCATTTCCAAAAGAATTAAAAACCATAAATAAACCATCATTTGTGAAAAGATAATTTCTATATTTCAATTTGAAATCAGGATTTGAAGTGATCGAAGCAAAGCAAGTTCCGTTGTCGCTAAATCGACCAATCTGAATTTGTGTGTTGTCGAATGTGACATATTCTTCACGGCAGTCGTTATTCACGTAGTCTGCAAAAGCAACTTTGCTGCTGAAGACTGACAGCAGAAGCACTCCTAAGCTGAACCCAAATCGTTTGACTAAAACAGATCGGTGTTTTTTCATCACATTCCTCCATGATTGTGACTTCCAGAATCAACAATGATGACCACGAAGTTGAGCACTATAAAAAAACACAGCCCAAATTGAGATGTAAGTCGATGGAGAAAATAGACGAGGGTCGCGCCAGACTTGGCCTTTGAGATAGGTTATACAAAATGATTCGAATAGTAGATATTCATGTTTCCCGCATAACAATGCGTTTCTCATAAGTATAATTATGTTGCACAGTGGGTATTCCTGGAAAGAGAATCTACTATTTTAGATTAATAAAGCCATTCTTTAAATCCCAAACCAACTGCTTTTTTCAGTTCGGATTTAGGAATTTCATAGACGTTGTTTTGTCCTGTGGGCGCTCCACAAACTTGAATCCGCATCAAGCCATCGTTTAAATTTTTCTCGGAAAATATTTGAATGCCCGCCAGTTGTTTGGCCATTTCAGCCAGTGGGATCTGCTTACCTTGATTACATTGAAGAGTTCCATCAGGTTTCGCAACTTTGACTCTTTCATGGGCCGGCGTTGGTTCTGAGGCATTTTTAGCGATGGCCTCTGCAACTTGTTTTTGTTTCATTTCAGAAGTCTCCCGTAAACAAGGTCCTGTTGAGCAACCCAGAGCAGATAAAACAAAGATAAAAACAAGGATGCTGCAAGTTTTCGTGAAGACACTGTTGTTAATGTGCATAAAAGGTCCCGCGATCTGAATACAAAGCTTCCATGGCATATAAATTTCCTTCGTTGGAAATAAAATAAACCCGTGAATTTTTAGCATCCACAGTGGGTATGGATAAAATGCCTCGGCCAGGTTCATAAGAATCAATCAATTGTCCACGATTTGTATCTAGAAATTTTAAGCTTCCAGAAGATTCGCCAAAAACAATTAAGCCTTTATAAGATTTGACTTGGGTCGGAATTCCTTCGACATCGGAATATTTCCAAACCAATTCTCCAGATTTTTTATTTAAAGCAACAACATGTCCATCCGTCGTCGATGCATAGATCCGATTTTGGTCGATAAACACACCATAATAGCCACCGTAAGGCGATTTCCATCTCACAAGGCCATCAGCTAAAGAAACAGCGTAAAGCTGCTCATCAAAAGCTTGAACGTACACACTGTCTCCATCAACCAATGGCGTTGAGTCCACATCTTTAAATCGTTTGTTCTTATTCAGAAAAGCTTCCCAAACAATGGATCCTGTGGATTTTTGAAATGCCACTAAGCTGCCGTCACTGAAACCGTTTAAGACCATGTCCTTAACAACAGTTGGTTTTGAATTTCCACGAATAGAAAATTGATTGGTATCTTGTCTGTTGTATGTCCAAACAATTCGTCCCACAGCGGCTTCCACAGCATACAAAGTTCCCAAAGCATTTTGAAAATAGAGAATTCCCTCTTCGGTATCTAAAGTAGGCTCGCCCAAATTTTCAGTCTTTGTATCAATCACCCAATCAATGGTTCCGCCCATATTGCCTTTTCCGTCAGGCAAGTGAATGGAATAAAATTTCCCATCATTTCCGCCGACATAAAGGTTTTTCTTAAAAACAAGTCCTGGGCTCTCCACACCATTCCGAACAAGAACTTTCCAAACTTCCCGACCTGTCACCGAATCGTGTAAAGAAATTCCGTCAATGCTGTTTCCTTGAAC
>JBKCTJ010000227.1:0-8954 GCA_046318875.1 Pseudobdellovibrionaceae bacterium
GTACGAGCGTTCTGAAAAAATTGAGCTTGAAAAAAATCAGCAAATTCAGCGGCAAGGTCACCGAAAAAATCGCCTCAAATCCATGGAAATCCGCACTTCAAAAATCAAAGTTCAAAGAAGCGGACATATGCGAGCCATTCGCGGGAAAGCATTTGTCCAAAGCCTTCTGCCCCAAGGCTTCACTGAAGGAGATATCACTCCTTCAAAAAAATCAGTCTGTTTTTTATTTTAATCACCTCTGTCGTTATATTGCTCTTTGGGTTTAACAATTGCGGAATGAACCAGGGTTTTAAAGCTGGCAACACAGATGCACCATTAACATCAAGTTCACTGACAATGACTGAAAACACAAACGTCATGAAAATTGATGCTGGTGGCTGCGGCGGTTACATCAATCAACCTTGTGTTTCAGTGAAAATCTGTGTTCCCGGAACGAACAATTGCCAAACAATTAATCGTTTACTTTTAGATACAGGAAGCTATGGTCTTCGAGTTTTCAAATCCGTCGTCAATTTAAATTTGCCAGATGTCACAGATACTTCACAAAAAACCTATGCTGAGTGCATTGAATATTTGGACGGCTCAGCGCAATGGGGTCCAGTAAAAAAAGCAGACGTTGTCCTGGGTGGATTAAAAGCTTCTCAAGTTTCTATACAAATTGTGGATTCAACTTACGCAACAGTGCCGACAAACTGCGGTGAAAGCAGCAACAGTTTAGATATAAGCCCCGAAGAAGAAGGCTTTAATGGAATTCTAGGAGTCGGATTATTTTCAGAAGATTGCGGTGCTGGATGTGCCAATTCTGCAACGAATGGTCTTTATTTTTCATGTTCGGGAATGAGCTGCACGGGCGCAACAATTCCAATATCTAAGCAAGTCACAAATCCTGTTTCGATGCTGCCTTCAGATAACAACGGAGTCATTGTTGATCTGCCCGCAATTTCTTCAAATGGTACAACTCAGGTTTTTGGTTCACTGATTTTGGGAATTGATACTCGGGAAAATAATCGGTCAAGCTCCCTGACTTTTTTTCAAGCGGATAACTACGGTGAAATGCTCACAACCTTTAATGGAAAAACAACTTATGCATTTATCGATAGCGGATCAAATGCGTTATTTTTCTCACCCACGACCACCATTCCAGTTTGCACAAATTCAGGATTAACTTCTTTTTTCTGCCCAACAACTTTCACCAATCAAACAGCGACCCTCATGGGAGCTGCGGGCACTCCATCTCGACAAATCAATTTTCAAGTGGCCAGCGCTGTCACCATTTTTGATAACAGCAATCCAAATTGGATTTTTAATAATTTGGCAGGGGAATATAATGATGGCTTTGACTGGGGATTGCCTTTTTTCTTTGGCCGAAAAGTCGGTTTTGGGATCGATAATAAAACTTCAAATCTGGGTCAAGGACCTTATTTCGCTTTTTGATCTTCCAAAATGAGTGTCCTTAATTTTTTTGCAATTTCTCCAACGTTTCCCGTTCCAACAGATTCTTCTTCTACGTAACATACTGGCAAAACATCAAGTGTCGTTCCAAACATCATGACTTCTTTTGCAGTAAACAATTCATCAAACTGAATGGGCCTGACTTGTACGCCCTTCAGCTCTGCTGTCAGATGTTGTTTTGCCAATTCGAAACTTCGGGTCATCGTGCAGCCTTGTAAAACCATGTCTAAAGGGGGATGAACCAGAAAGTTATCTTCATCAACCAATCCTATATTTTCTGTGCTGCTTTCTAAAAGGAAACCCCGCTCATCGACTCCTATGGCAAAATCGCATTTCAAATCAATGGCTTCTTTTTTCATCAAAACATTGGGCAAATAATTACAAGATTTGATAGTTGCAAAAAAAGATGCTTTTTGCGGAATTCGACTTTTTAAAACCGAAACACCTTCAAGATATTTTATCTCATCAAGTGGAGTAAAATGAGTCACAACGAGATAAATCTGCGAGCCAACAGTCGCGTAGGGATTGGTGGAAAAATCACCCGGCCCCCGAGAAATAAAAAGCCTAATCATTCCATCTTTTAATTCTGACAAAACACAAGCTTCATGAATTAACTCAGCGATTTCGGATCGTGTTTTTGGTAACTTTAAACCGATCATCGCCGCTGATTTTTCCAATCGCGCAAGATGCTCTGTCAACAGATAAGGCCTAAATTGAATCAACCGAATCGCTTCAAAAACACCGTCTCCGCGATGGACCAAATGATCATCAACTGGGATCATCATGTGATTCGAGTTTTTGACAAAACCGTCAATGAGACTGGAATACATGATTTTGTATTGAGCATTCAGCGTTTGCTTTGACAGGGCTTCGATCCAATTTTTTTCATCATAGACTTTTTTCATATCAAGATTTTAGATGATATGTTGAAATAAACAAAGTAAATTTAAGGAGCTCCAATGATTGGTTCACTTCAAAAAATCCCTTCTTTGCTTTCAACTTCAAGCCCTAAGCCCAGTATTCAGATTTTTTACTCTCTTACTTTGAGCCTCGCACTTTCCGCTTGTGCGATTGAAACTAAACGCTCAGAGATAGCACCTGTGGGTGAGCCTGCAGGAGCTGCTACGCAAGCCCATGATCATATGACTCCTGCAGCGAGCCAATCGCCCACCGCTGAAGGAACTACGACGGAAGCATCTGCGATTTCACCTCGAACTGAAATTGAAACTCAGCAGATTCAACCAACGCTGCTTTCATCAAAGCCAACAGTTGATGAACCCTTGATTGTTTTAAAGGACCATCACGGAAAAATTGTTCAATCAAAACTCAAAACTCCAACCGCACCGACTCATTTGACTTCTCATTCCAAGGACCACTCGCATTTACGCTCAGCTGGACCAGTTCCTGCCACTCAAGCTTTGGGTTGGCTCAAAAATGGAAATACCCGTTTCAGAAAAGGCTTTCTGCGAAAAGATGGCCAGTCTCCACAAGACATTGCAAGATTATCGAAGGGACAAAGCCCCCATGCCATCGTTATTTCTTGCTCAGATTCCCGAGTTCCTCCTGAAACAGTTTTCGATCAAAAACTTGGAGAAATTTTTGTGGTTAGAACCGCAGGGCAATCGTTAGATTCTTCTACTGTGGCAAGTATTGAATACGCCATCGAACATTTGGGTTCAAATTTAATCGTCGTCTTGGGACATGAATCATGTGGGGCCGTGAAGGCAACTTTATCTGTTATCAAAGGCCATTCTGATCTGGGCAGTCCCTTTTTAAATCAACTGGCAGCAAATATTCGCCCTCGCCTTGGCCCTCAATCAGAACGAACTCCTGCCTCAACCGGTTTAGTGGTTGAAGGTTGGGAAAATACCAAGGGAGCTGCTCGGGAACTTGTCACAAAATCTGAAATAATTCGACGGGCTATCGAGTCAGGAGATGTCAAAATGGCTTCCGCCCTGTATCACTTAGGGTCTGGAGAAGTCGAGTGGAGCAGCAAGTAAAAAAAATTCTAGTCACATCAGCACTGCCTTACGCCAATGGTGAAATTCACATTGGTCACTTAGTGGAATACCTTCAGTCTGATTTTTTTGTCAGATTTCAAAAAATGTTGGGTCATGACTGTTATTACGTTTGCGGTGATGATACCCACGGCACACCTATTATGGTTCGGGCGCGGGAAAATGGAATTACACCGGAAGCCCTGATTGCAAAAAGTTTTGAAGAACATTTCAAAGATTTCACCGATTACGAAATAAAGTTTGATCAATATTCATCAACAAACAGTGTTGAAAACAAAGAACTCTGCGAAGAGATCTTTGCAAAAATGAAAGCCAAAGGATTCATCGACAGACGTCCCATCAAACAGCTTTATTGCAATCACGATAAAATGTTTTTGCCCGATCGCTTTGTCAAAGGCACTTGTCCTAACTGCGGTGCCAAAGAACAATACGGCGATTCTTGCGACGTTTGCGGCGCGACTTACAGCACCACGGATTTGAAAGAGGCAGCTTGCGCCATTTGTTCCAGCATTCCCGTTTTAAAAGATTCGGATCATTTATTTTTTAAACTGAATTCGTTCAAAGATCACCTTATTGGTTTTTTGAAGGACCATACAGCCCCCGAAGTTCGAAATAAAATGATGGAGTGGTTTAAAGAAGACTTGCGTGATTGGGATATTTCCCGTGACGACCCGTATTTTGGTTTTGCCATTCCCGGCGAAGCTGGAAAATATTTTTATGTCTGGGTGGATGCACCGATGGGTTATGTTTCCTTTTCAAAACAACTTTTTAAAAATGATCTAAAACGTTTTGATGAATTTTGGAAAGACGAAAAAAGCGAAGTTTACCACTTTATCGGAAAAGACATTGCCTATTTTCACACTCTGTTTTGGCCAGCCCTTTTACACGCTGGCGAATACCGTATGCCTACGGAAGTTTTTGTCCACGGACACTTAATGCTCAATGGACAAAAAATGAGTAAATCCAAAGGCACAATGATTTCAGCAAGAAATTATTTAGATTTTCTGCCACCGCTTTATTTACGTTATTACTATGCAATGAAAATGAATTCTGGCATGGACGATTTGGATTTGGATTTAAAAGATTTTTCTCAGCGGATTAATGCTGAACTTGTGGGGAAAATCACAAATCTGGCATCCCGTGGTGCGAGTATGTTGAATAAAAATTTTAATTCAAAATTAACCACAATGGATCCAGCTGGAGAAAAGGTTTTTAACCTCGGCATCGAAACTGGAAATCAAGTCAAAGAATGTTTTAATAAACGAGACTTTTCTAAAGGGATGACTTTAATCCGTGACCTCGCAGACGAAGCCAATCGCTATTTTGATGAAAAAGCTCCATGGAAACTCATCAAAGAGAATCCAAATGAGACACAGCAGGTTTTAACGTCTACGCTGAATTTGTTTAGACAAATTGCGATCATGTTATCCCCAATCTTGCCAAGCTATTCCAATAAAGTTCAAACTTTATTGAACGATCAAGCTTACCAATGGAAAGATATTTCCACTCGTCTAGAAAACAAGGTCATTCAAAACTATGAACATTTGGCCACTCGGGTTGATCCAGTGATTGTCGATCAAATGCTAGCAGCATCAGTAAAAAAAGCTGCTGAAGCTCAAGCCCTTAAGGACGCTTTGAAAAAGAAAGCCCAGGACACTCTAAAACAAAGCGCAAACAAAACTGATCTCAACACCAAAGGACCTGCGACCGCGATGGATTCAAATCAGCCTACCCCACAAGAAAATGCTTTGATTTCAATTGATGATTTTTCAAAAATCGATCTGCGAATTGCAAAAATTATTGAAGCCGAGGAAATTAAAGAAGCTGATAAACTTTTACGTATTAAAGCAGAGCTTGCAGACGGACAAGTTCGGCAAATCATCGCGGGAATTAAATTAGCTTACAAACCCGAAGATCTCGTTGGAAAACATGTTTTAGTGGTCGCCAACTTAGCTCCTAGAAAAATGAAGTTTGGTATGTCCGAAGGAATGATCTTGGCTGGCGGTGCCGGTGGATCAGAACTCTTTTTCGTTCAACCAGATGCTTCGCGACTAGAGATGGTGAAGCCTGGGCAAAAAGTGAAATAATTTTTTAGACATGGACATGACTTTAAAAGAATTTCAAAATATCTATCGACAGCTGTTGCAAATTTCTAAGGAAGTTTCAGCGGCGACGACTTTAAAAATGCTCCAAGATCGAATCGCAAATAATGTTCATTTAAATTCATTTCTTGAACAAATCAAACAATGGGACTCCAAACCCCTTCCCACTGGGAAGTCAGCACAAACGGACATATTCTATGCCGGACAAGAATTGTTAAAACTAATGAATTCATCTCAAATTCAAAATCTGCATCATCATTTCGATTGTTTACTTGTTCCCTTTGAACGATCTTTGCAAAACAAAACCACTGATGAACAAATTTTTGTGACGACTCAAGATAAAAAACAGCTTCGCAAAACTTTTCCCCTTCGTTTGATCTTAGAAAATTTGCGCTCCGAATTTAATGTGGGCAGTATTTTCAGGACCGCCGAGTGCTTCGGCGTCGAACATATTGCTTTATGTGGTTACACTCCCCTGCCAAATAAAACAGATATGAACACTAAAAAAGCAGTCGCTCACTCCATGCAAACTTTAGATGTCGCAATGAAAGAAGCCCAGAAACTCAATTTTAGAATTATCGGCCTTGAGACAGTACCTCAAGGAAAATCCCTTCACCAAATTGAATTACCTGAAAAAACGTGTTTTGTTTTTGGAAATGAACGCCATGGGTTGATGCCAGAAACACTTCAATTTTGTGATGATGTTGTTAGAATTCCAATGTTTGGAAACAAGAATTCTCTGAATGTTGGTATGGCCGTCAGTTTGTCGATTTATGAATACCTTCGAAGTCGGGACCATTTGTGATTACAAAAAAAACCACCAAAATAAAATCAGCAGAGTCCTTGCAGATCAGCCCTATTGGTTTTTTTAAATCAGATTCAAATGAAATATCCATGAATAAAAAAATATCTTCACCTCGGCAATCGGGCCTTCATCGCGGCCAATCTGGTGTAATTACTTTAAAAGCCAAATACCGCGAAGGTTTACAAGATCTTCAGGATTTTAACTACGTCTGGGTTATTTTTCATTTTCATTTGAACACCACTTGGAAACCCCTGGTGTTACCTCCACGAAGCGCTAAAAAACGAGGTGTATTTGCAACCAGATCACCTTACCGTCCAAACCCTTTTGGCATTTCCTGTGTGCGAATAAAGAAAATTGATGGTCTAAAAATTCATATTGTAGATTCTGATTTAATTGATGGAACTCCGATTTTAGATATTAAACCCTATTTAGTTTATTGCGACTCTGTACCTGATGCCAGCCCTGGGTGGACCCAAGACATCCAAGGGACAGCATTTACAATCGCATTCTCTGCAGTAGCTTTGGAAAAAATAGAGTGGTTACAAAAAAAAGCAAAGATCTCTTTGAAGGAGATCATTCAAACTCAACTTGAAACAGACCCTCTGAACTCCAAGAAAAAACGAGTCAAGCTCTTAGCTTCTGGAATTCATGAATTCAGTTATAGAACTTGGCGAATTCAATTTCAAATTACCCAAAACTCAATTGACATCTTGGATCTCGCTTCGGGTTATACAGAAATTGAACTCGGTCAAAAAATGGACCTCTATAAAGATAAAAAAATTCATCAGGCTTTCATCGAACATTTTAACAAAAACTGACAACAGAAATAATTTAAGATAGCTTTCTTCCCTGAGGTAAAGATGATCAATAACGACGTTCTGCGCAGTGTACGCTACATTTTAAATATACATGACTCAAAGATTGTCGAAATCTGCAAACTTGCCGACTTCCAAATCACGCTGGACGAGGTAAAAAACTTTCTTTTGCGTGATGAGGACCCTGGATTTCAAATGTGTCCAGACAAAACCCTTGCTTACTTTTTGAATGGAGTGATTTTTTTAAAACGGGGGAAAGACCCAGACCGCCCACCGATTCCCATTGAAGAAGTGATGACCAATAATATTGTTCTAAAAAAACTGCGAGTCGCTTTCGAATTCAAAGAATCAGATATTTTAGATTTACTCCATCAGAGTGGATTTCACGTCAGCCCCCATGAATTGAGCGCCTTCTTCCGCCGCGAAGGACATTCCAACTACCGCGAATGCGGCGATCAGTTCCTTAGAAATTTCCTCAAAGGCGTCACCAAAAAATTCCGAGGTTGAATCCTTAATTTAAATTTGCAACACAATTTTGATCTTGAATCGGGAGGGAAACCTACTCCTTGCCAATTGAGAAACAGTCTGGCGCTGCTATTTAAGAAGCAGTCTGGCGCTGCTATATTTCCTGGTCACCATTGTGGAGAGCTATTGCTAGAGAGCTCTATGCTGGAGAGGCAACGGAGAGGCGTTTTCGAAAAAGCTCTTTTTTGACACTCTCAAGAGAGATCGTCACCTCTTGCCAAATGGAAACTGAGGAAAATCAGAAACTTAAATTTGGAATGCTTATTGTATATTCAGTATTTGAAATTACTGTTTCTCTGTATGGGAAATTCATCCCACAGAAATTGGAACGGTATCATAAATAGGAAGACACAGGAGCTCTATGAAAAATTTTGTTTTTGGTATAATTTTTATCGCTGTGACACATCAAGGACAAGCAGCTTTCACTGACAATTCGACCTGCGATAATCCATACATGAGGGTGACAGGAGAAAATATAGCGTTTATGTATGATCGCGACTATGAACAATCTAAAGAGATGGGATTCTACATTTCAGGTCAGTTCGTGGCTTTTAAAACTAACTGTAATACATTAGATTACTCAGATCGGATGATTTTTTGTAATGGACGAGAAATTGGAAGACTAGAAATTGGACCATACCCAAGTTTCAAGCTTAAAGAAGATGTCCAAGTTAAATTAAGCGGCAATTGTAACACCTCTCAAGGTAGGATTTTAGAATTTTCGTGGAGAGCCCAATAACTTTTGGTAAATAACGAACTAGTTCTCGGTTTGAGAGAAGGCAAGCACCGAAAGCAGGCCTCAAAAAAAGCAAAGGTAAAAACGTGAGACGTGACATTGATCCAGAGGTTCGGTGGATCCATCAATCTTAAAGTTCTTTTCCACCAACTAACGATTGATGGAGCCCACGAGCTTGATGAAAACCTTACACCAACAATTTTCCATCCCATATCAGCTCACACGAGTCAGTGATAAGCTCACTTCATCGATTGAAGTACTAAGATTTTTATTTGAAATTTCGTGGACATGTTGTTTTCTGCTCTGATGTTTTGGGCAAGTACGTTTTGCTTTCAGCGCCATCATTTTCATAACTGACAAAAATGCCTTTAAAAAACCCGGCAATGCTTCGGTATCAAAGACAACTTTCACTGAAGTAATGAGCTGGGATAAAGAGAAGTTTTCTAAACTAATTTCAGATCCAAGATGAAGTGCGAATTTCACGAAAAAGCCTCCTTGCTT
>JBKCTJ010000228.1:0-6889 GCA_046318875.1 Pseudobdellovibrionaceae bacterium
TTTCTTCTCGTGAGCCACTTCATTTGGTTTTTAAAATCAATAAAGCAAAAATGCGCGGGGGACTTCGCGGGTTTAAGAGCCAAAAAATAATCAAGTTTCTATTTCAAAAGTACGCAAAGAAATTTTTTGTTCGCATTGATCAACTTAACATCCATCTCGATCACATCCACGTCATTCTTCGCAGCTCGAGAAGGTTTTACTTTCAAAGTTTTTTTAAAGTCATCGCCGGGCAAATTTCACAAGTGTTTCAAAAACAGGGCCTACTGAAGTCCGATGACGAACTGATCAAATCTGATCGACGAATGACCGGTACCCCAAAGGGGACTGGGCTCTGGAAATACAGGCCGTTTTCTAGAGTGATTCGGGGGTGGAAGGCCTATGGGATCGTGCGGGATTATTTGCAATTGAATGAGTTGGAGGCTTTGGGGCATATTCCTTATCGGAAACTCAGGTTGAAGGGACTTAGTTTTTCGGAGTGGTCGGTTTTGTGGGCGTAAAGCTGCGGGCTCAACTTTGAAATTCACGAAGGAAATATACGGCACAAGAGCCACAACTTTCATTTAAAATGGGATTTTTAAAATCTTCGGAACCGAATAATGAAGCAACAGCAGAAAAAGAAGATCCCCGTCCAATGGACACTGATTTTTCATAAATGAAAGCATCGAAGACACAGCACAAAAATTTGAATATTTAGAACGGGTTAAAGATTAGCGACTTCAGGATTATCAACATTTATGTCAGCAAGATTGTTCAGCTCAAGCACAGAGTTTCGAAATGATATCAGTTCTCCCTGTGGGTCAGGCAAACCAAGTTCTTGTAGAGTTTTGCTCCGTCTCACGGCCAGCTTCAAAGCCATCAGAAATTCGACCGAAGACTTCCACTAATCCTCGATGAGCTTCTTTTGAAATCGCAATTTTCTCATTCACTTATTTTTCGAAAAAAATTGGCCCTGGGCTACTTCGAATATAATCCTCAATGTCAATCCCGACTACTTTAGCAAGGAAATCGATTCTTGGATCAGATTGTAGCAAAAAACTTAATTGAGTATTTGTTTGATCCCAGGCATCCCTGGCGTCCATAAATCGATAAAAGCGAAGAAACTGAGTGAACCAAAGAATATTTCTGTTCATTCCTTCAAAGGCAATGACTTGTTGTGCCCCGATGTTCAAGAAGCCATTGGCCAGACTGCTGCCAAAACAAGACTGTAAAAACACCAATCGAAGGCCTGGAAATTTTTGGAGCCAAGCTCTGAGATCGCTTAAAGATAAGAAGTACCCATTTCCGGACGACAGAATGCCCGGCATACCGTGAGAAAGAATATATATATCGAAAGGCTCGTTTAAACTCTGAAGCTCATTCATGGTGCGGATGAAGGTTTCGTTTTTAGCCTGTTTTAGACCAATTCGATAAATACGTTTGTACATCACCGTTAAATAGCCGGCGCTTTCACCCCAAGCCAAATCTTCAAGCGATGGGACATGTCGTAGGGCATTTACTTTAACTTGGGCTTGGGCGAAAAGAATTTCATCAGCGACCAAGAACAATGCGTTTCCTCTTTTTTTCGCTGTTACAAATTGAGCTCGGTTCGAATTAGAGTCGTGAATAGAAAGCCCGTCGCTGACCTGATGTGTTTGACTAAAATAGTGCGCTGAGGGCGGTTCATACCGACAGCCAACCATACACATACTAAACGTGAACACCAAGAAAACGCTGAATACATTCATAAAAATCCACCTCGTAATTTCAAATTTGTATAAAGATAAATGAGAGACCGCGAAAAAGTTTTCAGGTAAAAAAGAATCAAGCCTAGAACCAGCAGCACAGATATCACCTGGCTGATTGATAGATGCCCAACAATATCTTCGCCGCGGAAAGAATCGGCGCGAAAGTATTCTGTTGAGAACCTCTGAATTGCATAAAAAAATCCTGCAGCAGGTAGCAAACTCATCGTTGAAAAAAATGTGAATCGACGCACTACCATTAAACCCGCTGCGATCGAAAGGGCTGCAATGGATTCGTACAATTGAACCGGATGAACAGGCAAACCGGGCAGACCCATGGGCGAATGATCATGGAAAGGAAAATGAACAGCCCATGGTACAAAAGTGATGCGTCCCCAACAGCAGCCCGCCATGTAACAACCTACGCGCAAAATCGCGTACGCTGCCAAAAGGCCCATCGCCAATCGATCAACAACGTTTTTTCCATCTTCCGGCGATGGCTTGCAAGATTTCATCAATCCAAAAAACACGATGACGAACAGAAAAAGTCCCGGATAAAAAACCATTCCATCAAGTCGCTGGATTATTCTCATTGGGTTTTCCAGAAGCGATGGTCTCTCAATAAAAACGTGCCCTAGGCGTGCGCCTACCAAAGCGGCTCCAGAAGATACTAAACTAATACAAAAAAGTTTTAATCGAGAGATCGTTTTTAAACGCCCCCCCGCCACGACGAGAATAAAGATCAAAAAGGCCAGGAGACAACAAATAGTCATTGTCGAGGTTACAAAAGTTAAATTGAAGAAGTTAAAAGTCGTGAGGGGGTGCATGGGTCTTACCTTCTTTCGCCGATCAGAGCAGTTCGCACGATTCTAATGATCGCTGAAGCTTGGTCTTGTCTCAATTCTAGATTCTTACTCAAAGAAGATGAGAAGGCTGCGTCGTTAGCTCCACCCAGGAATGAACCTAATGATTCATTGGTGCTCTCAACCCCTGCCATGCGCAAATACTCTTGCATGCGCTTTCGGGCATCGGTCATTGCTAGGACGCGAGAAATTTCACTTTGAAATTTTGTTGATTCTTTCAGGCTGGGTTCAAGCCGGAGCTGCTTTAGCTGAGCATCGATTTTTTGTACCGAATTCTGTTGATCTTCAGGAGAGCAGTTGCCAATGATCCCGTATCCACCCCAATGAGCCTGATAACAACTATCACCATACAAGGTACAATCCAATCTGTTGCTAGCCTGACCGTAGAAAGGAGCGAACAGCACGATAAACAGTATTACGAAATTAAACATATAACCTCCGAGACCGTTCCAAATTCTGTGGGATTAATTTCCCATGCAGAGAAACGATCAGTTTAAAAATTAAAAATACAACAAGCATTTCAAATCTAAGTTTCTGATTTTACTCCAACGATTCTCGGTCAGAGCCAAAACCAACAACTTATTTTCGACGAATTATCACTAAAAACACCACTCCGATGGTGAAGGTCAGTGATTATTGACATTGTGGATGTTGGCTCAAAGCGGCCTGGCACGTATTTGGAAAACTGCTATTGAAGCTTCGAAGAACAACGCGGTTAGATTCACCAAACTGATTGAATACCGTGAGAACGAGATCGTAACGAAAATTGCCACTTTCGATGCAGCTACATGCTTTTGTGAGCGTTGATTGATTATTGCCATTAAAGCAAGTGACCTGCTGATTTCCAAACCAAATTGATTGGCCCGGTGAAATCACTATCTGAGCTTGAGCGAAGTTTGAAAGCATAATGCAAAGACCAAAAAGTGCGATAACATTTTTCATATCTATTTCCTTTTTTTGTTGGTTATAGTTTAAGCTATAAATAAGTTAATAAAAATTAGTTACAAACATTAGTTACAAACAGACGATCATTAACAGAATTCATTTTACAGTAATTCTTTTCATATGAAGTCCCTTTCTGTTGGCTTGCTGACAACTTGGTTTCAATTTTTATTGTTGCTACGAAAACCAATTTAATTCTTCGTTTAGAGAAATGCGAATAACATCAAATAACTTTGAAGACTCGAGGCACGCTCCTTGCTCCTTTAAAAATGAATGAAATACCAGATTTTAAAATCTCAGCTAAAATCTATTGGCAATCCAGCCACAATGGACCCTGAAAAACAGTGTCAATATTTTAGTCAGCTGTTGAGCGAATTAGTGGAATTCGAAAAGAGTGGCGAGCTGGATTTGATCTGTAAATCCTGGCCAGATCAGCTTCTTTTTGAAAAATTTGGGAACATCATGAATGATGGGTCAGAAGCTATTGCTGCGCTTTCAGTTTTTTCAACTGCGTTGAGAGCTCGGATTTTAACTCGCACGATAGCTGACTTGAAATTCTGGTTCCAAATTTTAGATCGCTTGGTACAGATGACTTCAGATCAAGATAAGAATTTAATTTCATTTCGTGAAGCCAAGGTAAGACTCCATTTAGCAATGGCATCTTACTATCGAAACAATGAACAGCCTTTGCTTTCATTGCTTCGTTCAAAAAAAGCCTTATTATTAACAAACCGAGACAGTTTTCTTCGAGGCGAAACGCTCTATGTGGTCGCTCTGAGTTTATCTCTATTAGGTCGAAGTTTTGATTGTCTATCCGTTTACATGCAGGCCACAAAAATTGCGACGACGACAACCTATCGTCGAAAGATGTGTGCAATGAATGAGGCACATGAAAGAATAATTCTTTCTGATCTGGAAGGCGTTCGCGCCATTCTTCCTGAATTGCCCATAGAAAGTTCGTTCAGATTACAACTTCAGTTGGAACTGATTGAAGGCTCTGGAAATATCAAAAATTATAGATCATCGTTGAAAAATCTAAAGTTGCTTCCTTCGGAATCTGGGCCGTGTTTACTTCTTTTAATTGAAGATGCGCTATTGGCAAAAGAGATCGACATAAATTTTCTGAGGGAAGCATTTGGCAGCTTTAAGCAGCATCCGTTTTGGATCGGCACAAAGTTTTGTGCTGTATTAAGTTCAACTTTCGAAAAATTTCTTGCTGGTGAAGCTCCTACTCACCTGTCTGGGATTGATCGTGCCCAACTTAAGAAAAGTCTTCAAATTAAAGATTACATTGATCTTATTCTTCATCGCACGCTTTGTAGTGCAGCCTTAGGCATGCTTTCAATGGCCGATTGGTCCGAGTTGAATGAACTCATTATGACTCATCGAATGTTTACTCCCCTTATTCCCATTGAGTCTCAATGTATCAATCCTCGCTTCCCGTGGCATAAACGATTTGCAGAACGCTTGGGAATTTTCCCCCAAGCAAATCAAGCTCTCTTACTTGATGTTCCGGCCCGCCGGGTGCTGTTTGGAAATATAGAAATTGATCTTTCAAAACAACCAAAAACATTAGATCTTTTGCAAGCTTTGTTTGAATTGCAGCCTGTTATTCAAAAAGAAAGACTTCATCAACATCTTTCCGGAAGCAAGTACGTCAGCCATCTTCATGATCAACGACTGCGGATGTTGCTCAGTAGATTGCGAGAGAAAATTCAATTGTCTTTTGGCGTCGACATGCTTCATTTGCCTGGCGACAATCTTGTTCATTTGAAAATTGCCATACAGTTACTGAGGAGAATCAGCTCATGATCATGCTATTGTTTTCTTGTTTGTTTTTCATTTCAAATCTGCATGCCCAGAATTTATTGACTTCTGCGGTTCAGAATTTTCAGACTGGTCATGTTGTTGGCTCGTCTATGCAAATTAGAACGACCACGAATTCGAGAAGTCCGTATCAGTACTTGACAGCTGCCCACGTCGTTGAATCAACCCCGCGGCTGGCCATTGCAGGAATGGAAATGAAAACTGTGTTTTTAGACTCTGCTGCGGATTTTGCGATTCTTGAGCCTGTATCAAACAGAGTTAATTTACTCACGTTCGGAATTGCTCCGGTAGAATTAGGAAATTCAATATCCGGTCCTGCAGAATTTTTTGAAAACTTTCGCAGTCAAGTAATGACGGTGCCGTCAACTTTTCACCTTTCAGAAGTCTTAAGACGGCGGCAATCGGTGCTTTTGCGCGTTGTTGGATTTGATCCGCGCATGAATCAAAGCTCCGAGCGGTATTTTAGATCTCCGTTGATACAGTCGAACGTCTCAGGAATTCCAGCACGTGAGGAGCAAGGTGCACTTTTACAATTTGAAGGTGATCTCGTTCCAGGTGCATCGGGATCTGCTGTTGTCGCATTTGTCGATAGCGAAGGTAAACTGTACGATGGCCAAACAGATCCCTGTTTACCGCGTGAAATTTTTTGCGAATGGCGCCCTCGTCTTTTAGGACTGATCACCAGTATTGTCCCACGAGCGCACAGTGTGAGCTTTATTCCCGTCTGGACTATAATTCATCGAATCGAAAATCCGAATGTGCATGCTTCAAGAAGGACTAGGCATTTTCGAAATCCGCAGCGAGGCGAAGCCGCTGGCGTCCAGCGCGGCGGGGATGGCGGAGCACCCAGAGGAGGCGATGGCGGCGCGATAAAGGGTCCCAGAGGAGCCGGTCATGGGAATGTATGGTCGTCGGGCTTAATGATTTTAGATGATCCATCAAAAAGATGGTTGGAACTAAAAAACCTTTGGACTGAGCATGAGCCATTTCATGAAGCCCTTTGGGAAAGAAGCGGGTTTCCACGAATTGGTTTTTATGAAGAAGGAGGACGGATTTATAGATCCCATCCTGATGCCAACTGGCCAGTATGGTTTTCCCCCCAACTGCCAATGTCTGCAACTCCCGCTCGCATGGGACTGTGCCAACTTATGAACTCACAAAAATGGAGAACCCGCGCAGACGGTTCCCCCTCTGCAATAACAGGAAGGCTGCAGATCAGAATTTGTACTTTAGAAACAGAAATCGAACAGAAAATACGAATTGAAGAAATTAAAGGAAGAACTGCTGAACTCATTATGGAATTAAAATTGTCAGCGGGTGAGAATAATTTAATCAACGATTTTGCAACTGATAGTCGCAGAGAATTGCTCACTCGAATGGGACTCCGAACCTACGAGAACGATAATGTTCGAATCGAAATTGATTACTCATCTGGACTGAATATTTCGCTCAAAGGGTCCAGGGAAAAAATTATTGGACCGGTTTGGTCAAACTTCCAATAACTGAGATCATGACCATAGACTACCTCTGGTCGTC
>JBKCTJ010000229.1:0-1890 GCA_046318875.1 Pseudobdellovibrionaceae bacterium
GTGATTCCAAAATATTTCAGCAGCAAAGTGTGCCGCATTGAAAAAAGCAGAATCATCGATTTGATTTTGATCGTTTTCATTGAGCCAATTCTTAGGAATGATCACTTCGCAACTGGACTGGGTTAATTTGGAAATGCGAAAACCATTCAGCAGCAAACGATAGTGAGACTTTAAATATGCCCGTGATTTCAGCGATTTTAGGACAGAAAAAAATAAGGGAGACCAGCTTTTTGATTGCTCAAAAAAAACTTTAAATAACTTTAGATCTTTAACGATTGCAAGAGAGCGTAAACTCATGAGATATCTCAATTAAATTCAATTAAAAAGGAATGTCATCATGAAAAAGCTCCTTAGCTTTGTGATTTTTGCAGCACTACTGATTTGGACATGGAAAGTCGTTCATCAGGATTCGAATTTGGGCTTTGAGACGCATGCTGGCATCCAGTCTCAGCTCGAACAATTAATTTCAGCAGCAGTGACTGCAAAAAAACCGACGGCATCAGAGTTTAAAATGCAAAAACTTTGGACTGAGCCCATGGCAGCTAACAAAGTGAAAGCACATTTTGCATATTCTTTTAAAGAAACAGAAACGTTGAATCAACCCATCGAACAAATTATCGAAGGTGAAGCTGTGCTTTACCGAGAAGCACCCCAAGCCGCAAATGATGTCGAAGATACAGGGCCCCTGGATCGTTGGGTTTTACAGAGCATTAAAACAACGACTGATAGCGTGATTTTTAGCGAAGGCGCGGATTTGGATACTTCAGGCACACCGACATCAACGCCTGCTCCCACTGAAGCAGATGCTCCTCAAATAACTAAATAGTATTTATGTCTAATGAAGTTGATCAATTTATTTCTGTCGATGAATTTGGACAAGTTTTCGAATCGACAGATGCTGATCAACTTGTGGCGCTCCCTTCCCTTGCAAGCAATCCCAGGCTTCAGCAATTTTATAAAAATTTAATTTTAACTGAAAAAGCTGCTCTGAAAACTGTGATTGATGGACAAACTTATTATGTCGAAGCATTTGATGCGCCGATCATGATTGAAAAAGTTTTTCCCAACTCAAAAGATAAGGAGATCTGTGAGGTTGAAACCACCACGGGCTTTAAAAAAAGTTTTTCATTCAAAAAAATTTATTTTGATGAATGGGACAGGTTTTACACTTTTGATTCCCAATCACTGCCCATGGTTTTTTCTGAGGACGCCCAAAATGAACTCTTTGAAATGTGCGATGAGTATGATGATGAGTCTTTAACAATTGATCGGGTCCGATATCAAAATAGGAGCCTCTATCCCGATCAAAACACAGTAGAAAAATCAGCTTACTGGGAAAACACTTATCAAAATGAAGAAAAACCGGGCTGGGATTTGAACCAGCCCAGCCCTGCCCTAGCAGATATGTTACCTCGTTTGAAATTACCCAAATCTCGAATTCTAGTTCTGGGGTGTGGATACGGCCATGATGCTGCTTTTTTCGCAGAAAACGGCCACATTGTGACGGCTGTGGATTTTTCTGAACTTGCCATTGACCGAGCCAAAGAACGCTACCAACATTATCCCAACATCCAATTTCACGTGATGGATGCGATGACTTTGCCAAATCATTTCACTGCAGCTTTTGATGTAGTCTTTGAACACACTTGCTTTTGCGCTGTGAATCCTAGCTTAAGAAAACAACTTGTGAAAACCTGGCAACGTTGTTTGGTTCCCAATGGAACTTTATTTGGGGTTCTCTTTTCAATGTTTAAATTTCAAGGCCCGCCTTTTGGCGCGACCGAGTGGGAAATTCGCAAACGACTTGGTAATCCATTTCAAATTTTGTTTTGGAACCGCTGGAGAAAATCTGTTCCCGGGCGCATGGGCCGCGAGCTTTTTGTCTATGCC